>JAHEYM010000495.1 GCA_023251595.1 Bacteroidota bacterium | reverse complement strand
TGAGGATGCTTATTGCGCTATTCTTCCTACCGCCACAGCGTATGCCAGAAATTCTATATTTTCGGGATTGATGCCTTCTGAGATTGAAGCACGTCTTCCGAAATGGTGGAGTAATGATGAAGAAGAAGGTGGAAAAAATCTGCACGAGGAAGATTTTCTTGCAGATCAGATAAATCGGTTGCGTAAAAATTTTAAATTTACATATACGAAAATTACAAATCTCAATGCAGGGAAAAACCTGATTGATAATATCACAAACCTGCTGACTTATCAGCTGAATGTAATTGTATATAATTTTGTAGACATTCTATCGCACGCACGAACAGAGATGGAAGTGATTCGTGAACTTGCAGATGATGAGGCGGCTTATCGGTCAATAACGAGATCGTGGTTTATGCACTCACCTTTGTTCGAAGCACTCAAAAAAATTGCGGATAAAAAAGTAAAGTTAGTCATCACAACTGATCATGGAACGATCAGGGTGAAAGAGCCGGTGCAGATTACAGGTGAGCGAAATATCAATTCGAATCTGAGATATAAACAGGGAAAAACATTAGTGTATGACAAACGGCAAATGTTTGAAGTCATAAATCCTTCCGACATTTTTTTACCAAAACAACATATAAGCACCCGTTTTGTTTTTGCCCGGACTAACACTTTTTTTGTTTATCCTAACAACTACAATTATTACGTGAATTTCTATACAAATACATTTCAACATGGAGGAATCTCGCTGGAGGAAATGATCATTCCGGTGGTGCAGCTTTCTTCTAAAAATTAACAATTATCAATGAACAATTAACAATGAATTAAACAATCGTAGAGGCGTTGCACGCAACGACTTCCTTCGAATGATTTGAAAATGCAGGCAACAACAGAGACAATTAAATTTGAATTAAATAATTTGTCGGATATTCCGGCAGTTGTAAAAAAGTTATTGGCAGATTATTCCGAAGCCCGTGTGTTTGCTTTTTATGGTGAATTGGGAGCGGGTAAAACAACATTGATAAAAGAATTTTGTCGGTTTTTGAAGGTGAAAGATACGGTGAGTTCTCCAACATTCGCCATCATCAATGAATATAATTCTGAGAATGGTGAAAATATATATCATGCAGATTTATATCGTTTAAAAAACGAGAAAGAAGTAATTGATACGGGTTTGGGAGAATATGTGAATAGTGGGAATTATTGTTTTATTGAATGGCCGGCATTGGCAGAAAATCTTTTGCCGGAAAACACAGTGAAATTATATATTCAGATCGAAGGCGAAAAACGAACAATTGTAAAAGGTTAATCATATGGAAAAAAGATCCGGTATTACGAGAATCGCAACTGAGGGTTCATATCTTCCGAAAGAAAGTATGCTCGAAGTTAAAAAGAAAAAAAATCAATTACTGATCGGAATTCCGAAAGAAATTTCTTATGAAGAAAACAGAGTATCACTCGTTCCTGATGCTGTTTCGTTATTGGTGAATAATGGTCATGATGTACTCATAGAATCTGATGCAGCTAAAGCAGCAAATTTTTCGGATCACGAATACAGTGAGGCAGGTGCACAAATTGTTTTTTCAGCTCAGGAATTATATTCGAAAGCGGATATTATTTTGAAAATTTCGCCACCTTCTTTGGATGAAATTGCGATGATGAAATTGAATCAGAATTTAATTTCCATTTTGCAGATTAATATTCAACCCGAAAGTTTTATGAAACGTCTTGGTGCGAAACGAATTACTGCATTGGGTTTTGAATTTATTAAAGATAAATCAGGTATTTATCCGATCATTCATGGCATGAGTGAAATTGCCGGTAGTACTTCAATGCTGATTGCTGCAGAATTACTGAGCAATGTGAAACATGGAAGAGGCGAGATGCTCGGGGGAATTTCCGGCATCCCACCAACAGAAGTTGTAATTCTTGGTGCAGGTACCGTGGGAGAATTTGCAGCCCGCACCGCACTCGGTCTCGGCGCGATGGTGAAAGTTTTTGATAATAATTTATATAAATTACGCCGTTTGCAAAATCACTTAGGTTCAAGATTATATACGTCGAGTCTTGTTCCAAGAGTTTTATTAAAAGCTGTGAGTTCCGCAGTAGTTGTGGTTGGTGCTATGCCGGCAAAAGAAGGCAGAGCACCGATTGTAGTAACTGAGGAAATGGTCAGTAAGATGCGTCCGGGTTCTGTTATTGTCGATGTAAGTATCGACGCGGGGGGGTGTATCGAAACGTCCGAAGTAACGAATAATTCGGAGCCCACATTTATTAAACATGGTGTTGTTCATTATTGTGTTCCAAATATTGCCTCGAGAGTTGCAAGAACTGCATCCACCGCACTAAGTAATGTATTTGCACCAATTTTGTTAAGCATTGGCGAAGAAGGCGGACTCGAAGAAATGTTATGGAGAGATTCTGCTGTACGTCATGGTGTATATATGTACAAAGGATCGGTCACCAATAAATTTGTCTCCGATGTTACAAAAAT
>JAHEYM010000494.1 GCA_023251595.1 Bacteroidota bacterium | reverse complement strand
ATTTATCAGGGAAGCAGTCAGGAGGCCTTATTGAAAGGTGAAGTGAAGATTACAAGTGGTCTCGGACTCATCTCTGACGTTGTGATCGACACTCATTTCGTGCACCGAGGTCGTATCGGGCGATTATTTCAGGCGGTGGTAGGAAATCCACGGGTTCTGGGTATTGGTTTGGGTGAAGATACCGGACTCCTTATCAGTCGTGGTACTGCAATGGAAGCAATTGGTTCAGGATTGGTTATTTTAGTCGATGGAAGAATGATTAAAGACACGAATCTAACGCAGGTTGAAATGGGACAACCCATCTCCATAAAAAATCTCGTCGTACATGTCATGAGTAAAAACGACACCTACGATCTCAGTACGCACGATATGCATATATATGTGACACAGAATGCAGAATCAAAATAGAATAGTAAATTTTATTGCTGATATTCTATTCAATCGGATTTTTTACTAAGGAATTTACGATCTGTCTGATCGTAGCTATATCCTCTTCAAAATAATCTTTATCACAAATATACATAAATCTTATCAGATATTTTTCAGTATATGTTTGCCATACTTTTGTCATTTTATCTGTTCCACCAACCGGAAAATCGAATGTTTCAAATTCGCCATCTTCCACAGGGTTTATATCTAAGAGTTCACCGGTCATCGGGTCTTTCCATTCTCCTTTCACTACCATAGCAAGATGTGTGACTGAGAACATCAGACTAGCCTTTTGATTTTTTATCCTTCCAATGAGGAAAATTTCGTGATCAATTTCATAAGCATCCCATCCGACAGGCAAGTCAACATAAATCCCTGATCTTTTATTCTTAATTCTACCTTGCAAGGGTTTATTTCCTCTTGAAGAACTAAAAATACCCATATTATTGTATGATTAATTTATTATTTGTTAAATTTCTTTTTTGTTCAATTATATGCACAAAATAAATTCCCGGACACAAATTAAAGGAGTTCTCCTGATTATCAGAGATCTTTTCAGTATAAACCACTTCTCCCAATAAATTTATAATTCTGACTTCACTCCCCGCCACAATATTGCGAATTGTAAATGAACCGTGTGAAGGATTCGGGAATAAAATTATTTTTTCGGGTAAAAAATGATCCGTAACACCACTAGATCCTGAATATTCGTAAGCGCCTATATCTATAGTTCCTCCTATTATTGTGCGTGGTAATAATGGTGAAGTAAATGCTTGATACATATTTATTGGTGTCAGGGAATAAGCAGTATTCGTAGTTCCGGCATTTGTTCCCTGATCAATTGCCAAAGTGGACGTTGCAGTTAAAGTGTAATCATTTATTGCAGGATTCGTAAAACCAAGTGTCAAATAATTATTTATATTTATGTTGTGTGAAGTGTCTAAAACCCCCGGAATATTTCCGGTGAACATGGCATTGCTTGCACCTGTCACCGAAGCAAATATATTATTCCAGATTTTGTATGTGTTAATTCCCGTCGCAGGAACCGTATTAAAATATTTAATATTCCCGACAAACTTATTAATCACTGTATTATTCACGAAATAAAAATCTTCAAAAATATTTGTAGCGGCATCGTAACCAATAATGCCGTGATTTGCACCTGCAGAACCCTGTATGATTGTGTTGCCGATAACGATATTCAATCCACCTTGCGCGATATCGATTTCCCAACTTCCATAACCGGTTGCTTCTTCATCAATCAGGTTATATAAAATGTAAGCTCTTTGGGCTCTTGTTTTTAGTGAATTGGCTTGTCCACGAGGATGATGAAAATAATTGTTCTCCACCAAAAGTGTGTCCGTACTCGCAGATATATATATGTTGTGTTCGTACCCTGAATAATTCGGGTCATTCTGCACCTGATAACCGTTGTTATAAAACTCGGAATTTTGAATCGTCACGTTGCTCGTAGTCACCGCTCCGTTCCCTTCGAGAATTCCGTTCTGACAATTCATAAATTTGCAGTTATTCACAGTGAGATTATTTGCCTGATATCGTATTCCGGCACCATTTGCACCATTTGCATCAGAAACCTGAGCCCCATCAAAAACAATATTTTCAAGATAAGCATTGTCACATGTACCAGCGGTCTCAAAAACAAATATTCCTTTTCCATTCGGAATATCACCTGTATATTGCAGAATTGTGCGGTTCAAACCTGTGCCAAGTCCTATAAACTTTAGGTTCTTTTTAACCCACTTCGTCGCATCGTTTGCATAAATCCCACCATCTATATATATCGTGTCTCCATCTTGCACCAGAAGCCGTACCTGACTCGGGAGAGTATAGGTTTGCGTAGCACCGACATTCCAGATGGTTGCAAAATTTTTCATGTAGAGTAGTAAACAGAGAATTAATAGAATAAAGTTTTTCATCATTTTATTTTACTTAATTTTATATTAAATGCAGATGAGGAGTTCTCATTAATCAGCGCTCATCAGCTCAATCAGCGTCATCTGCGTTCCAAAAAACTGATTGGAATTCCGAAAAATCTTTATTAGAACGCT
>JAHEYM010000493.1 GCA_023251595.1 Bacteroidota bacterium | reverse complement strand
ATTTTAATTGGGCAGCGCAGTTTGGCGGAGCCCTTGATCAATCTGGTGTTTCTATCTGTACGGACGCTAATGGAAACGTTTATACTACAGGTTCTTTCAGGAGCACAACTGACTTCGATCCAGGACTGAATGCTTTTAATCTCACATCTGCGGGTGGAAATGATATATTCATCAGCAAGTTAGATGCAGCAGGCAACTTTGTTTACGCCAAACAAATTGGGAGCCCACATACCCAATATGCCACCTCAATAGCGGTCGATGCAATCGGAAATACTTTCATCACCGGTTATTTTACAGACACGGTTGATTTCGATCCGGGGTCTGCAGTCCTCAATCTCACGACCCCCGGTACCAGCGACGTTTTCTTGCTGAAACTCGATCCTACGGGAAACCTTGTATTCGTCAAACAAATCGTAAGTGCCTTCGGCGCTCAGAGCGGTGCTGTAGCTTTGGATCGTTTGGGAAATATATATCTTACCGGTGCTTTCCAAGGCAACACGGATTTTGATCCGGGTCCGGGGACGCAGATTTTATCGAGCGCAAGTGGTTGGACTACTTATGTCCTCAAACTCAATAGTTTGGGAGATTTTATCTGGGTAAAAGATTTTGGAGGTAGCGCGGATGTTACAGGTGTGTCGATTGCTGTCGACATGTTCGGAAATCCATTCACTACCGGATATTTCTCCGGTTCTGCCAATTTTGATCCAAATGGTTCTTTTGTTCTGACATGCGCCGGTGGAAATGGAATTTTTGTAAGTAAATTAGATTCTTCAGGCAACTTTGGATGGGCCGATTATATGGGAAATGCATTTTACGATTATCCTAAATCAATTGCAACTGACAGCATCGGAAATTGTTTTGTTACAGGAATGTTTAGCGATACTGTTGACTTTGATCCCGGGAATGGTGTTACCAACCTGATTTCGGTCGGAGGTTTTGACATCTTTATTATAAAATTGGATAGTGCCGGTGCATTTAGATGGGGACACTCATTCGGAGGAACTTTTGATGACTCGGGAAATGGAATTTGTGTTGATACTGCAGGGAATGTTTATTCAACAGGATTTTTTCAAGGCACCGTCGATTTTGATCCGGGAAATGGAATCGCCAATCTCTCCTCTTCCGGAAACGATATCTTCATCAGCAAACTTAATTCTTTAGGAAATTATTCATGGGCTGTCCCCCTCGGTGGAGCAGGATTTGAAATGGGGAATGCAATCACAACTGATTTAATGCAAAATGTGTATACTACCGGTCAGTTTGGCGGGACGGTTGATTTTGATCCCGGAGTTAATTCATTCAACCTGACAAATATTGGCGGATCGTGGGACGCATTTGTTAATAAATTAGGAAGTACTTCTGTGGGATTTCCTCTGAATCCAGATAAAAATGATCTTATTGTTTATCCTAATCCTTTTCTGTCGGTTGCGACTTTAAAACTTAGCAGCAGAGTTAATAATGCGACAATGTCTCTTTATAATATTTTCGGACAAAAAGTTAACGAAATATATAACTTGTGCGGTGACCATCTTGAAATTGCAAGAGACATTCTCGACCCAGGGATATATTTTTTTAGTTTGAAAGAAGAGACCAAAATGATCGGTTCAGGTAAAATTATAATCGAATAAAGAGGTCTTATTCTTTAATCCAACGCGCTGAAAAACGGCGTTCTTTGTTTGACAATGAAATAATATAAATACCCTTTGGGATATTTTCAACTCGCAAATAATATGTTCGCTTTTGAAAAACTTCCTCAAAAATTATTTTTGCAATAACAGCCCTGCCGGAGAGATCAAAAACGTTCAGCGTATAATCCCCTTCCAACAAAGGGTTCATATATATATATATTCCGTCTCCTATTGGATCTGAGTAAAATGAAAAAGCCGATGCTGCATTATTTTTTGAAATTCCAGTAAAACCTTCATCTATCCTGGCGAGGAAAACATCATTCAAACCATGATCCGTCAGTGAAATAAAATTGAAACCAATGGTGCTGAAAAAATTCCCTGTAACATAAATTGCATCAGATGCTAAAGCTGTAATTCCATTTCCGAAAGCCGTTCCCTGTGCGTGTTGCAGCCAATGATAATTTCCGGCGGTATCGTATTTAACAACAAACATCCCACCACCAATGACAGTATCCGCATTGAATAATGCTGTTCCATCATACAGACCCGTCATATATAGTCCACCCGAATTATCGGCCGCAATCGCGTAACCATAGTCCCAGTAATAACCTCCATGATGATGCACCCACAAATTGTTTCCCGTGGTATTATATCTCGCAATAAAAACATCGTCATCACCTCGTGAAAATTGAGTATTTCCGTCAAAATCACCACTACCGTGAAAATTACCTGTAATACACGGAAATTCGATGGGATCCAATGTCACACCTCTCGAACCGTCATCATTTGGACCACCTGCCCTTTTCACCCAAATTATATTTCCGTTCGGGTCATATTTTGCGAGAAAAATGTCTGCTCCTCCGACACTCTGTAAG
>JAHEYM010000133.1 GCA_023251595.1 Bacteroidota bacterium | reverse complement strand
CACCGACAATAACTTTTTGTATCACTTTAATCTTTTTGCTTAAAGTGGAGCTTAACAGAGCAAGTAGTGGAACTGCGACCAAAAAGATCGGAGCGATAAGCCAGTTCACGGTTACAGCATAAACCATGACGAAAATGATACCAACAATTGACGTGAAAAGGGTGTTGATAAAAGTTGCGATGAGTCTTTCTACATCCGACCGCACTTTTTGTAACTTGCCAAGAGTTTCACCACTGCGCTGATCCTCAAATATGGGATAAGGCAATTCCAAAGAATGTCGAATTCCGTCGCTGTACATCTCGGCACCGAGACGCTGAGTGATAACATTCATAAAGTAATCCTGAAAGTTCTTTGCAATACGTGAAACCAAAGCCACTCCAACAGAAGCGCAAAGGAGGATTCCGACACCCTTAACATAATCTGCTAGGACAAAATCTTTTGGGTGACTTGCATAACCGTCAATGATCTTGGAGGCAATAAATGGATCCATGAGCGAGAACATCTGATTGATGGCTGCAAGACCCAAAGCCAAAATCAGAAGCGGTCGATAGTGCTTAAGATAGGAATATAGGAGTTTCATAAAAATTATATCTGTAGAAATTCAAAGTTAATAAATTAAATGCTAATAATATTAATATTCAGCTAAACTAAACGAAAATGAAGAAGATGAAAATTATTGCCGGAGCACTCATTATGAGTCTCTGTTGTTCAATGAACATTTCAGCACAACACACGGTGCTGATGAAAAACGGTGCAAAAATGAATGGCGAAGTGCAATCCATTTTTAACGGTCTCGTCAGTTTTCGATACAACGGAAACTCAGTGAAGTATAACCTTTCTGACATCGCGACAATTTATTTCAATGATCTCGATAAACCAAGCGCCGCTGCTGTCGCCGCAGCACAGTCACTGATTCCCGGCGGTGCCGGTGAAAAAACGATGGTAGCCGGTTCTTACTCTGTTCGGTATAAGGTTGGAGAACGCACCGCCGACAAAACCCCAAACATTTCCAATTTGTCAAGAGATAAAGGAACCGTCCTAGTCAATATCTCTATAGATAAATACGGACATGTCACGAAAGCTGAACCTGTAGCCTCCGGCAGTACTACAACGAGTGAGTATCTTCTCACCAAAGCAAAACAAGCTGCCGAAAGTACTATGTTTAACAATGATTCTACGGCTCCTCTCGAAGAAAAAGGATATATGATTATTCCCTTTTAATTAATTAAATCTTTCGGGCTTGTAGTTGTTCGGCAACAATTGCAAGCCCTTCTTTCAAACTATGAGGTTTAAAGTCTAGTTCTTTTCGGGCTTTGTCGAGAATAAATCCGGTTTTCAGAGGTCTTTTTGCGGGCTGTTTCAATTCATCCGAACTTACCGGTACAATATAAGATTTATCGAGATTAAAAAAATCCGCTGTCCGATTTGCTATTTCAATAATCGGCATAATTTCTTCCCCCGAAACATGAAACATTCCGGTTACACCACGCATTACTGCCTGAACACAGGCTTCGGCAAGATCCTCTGCCAGCGTGGGTGCACGAAACTGATCGGTTACAACCCGAATCACTTTCTTTTGTGAAAGCGAATTCTTTACCCACAAAATAATATTTGAACGATTTAAATCATCTACGACCCCATATATTAAAATAGTACGAATGATAGTCCATGGAGCTTTGCAATTTTCTACCCTCTTCTCGCCCTCCAATTTCGATTTCGCATAATAATGCAAAGGATTAGGTTTATCCAGTTCAGAGTACGGACCCTTCACCCCGTCAAAAACAAAATCTGTTGAAATATGAACCAGGTGCGTATTGAATTCTTCACAAATCCGGCACAAAAATTCCACTGATTCAATATTCATTTTATCACAGGTTTCTCTCTCTGTTTCGCAGGCATCAACATTGGTCATGGCGGCAGTATTAATTACTGCATCGGGTTTGTATTGGGTGAAAATTTTTCGAATCTCAACTTCATCCGTCACATCAAGTTCATTATATATATAGCCTTCTTTTTGACTTGTTCGGTTAACACCTTTGGAGGTCGCAATGATCCGGATATCACTCCTGGCCAAAAGATTATATAAAACCTTCTGCCCTAAAAGACCATTACTTCCGGTGATGAGGATGGTTTTCAAAATGTTGATGGGTTGATGGGTTGATGGGTTGATGGGTTGATGGGTTGATGGGTTGAAAAAAATTATTTTTTTTCATTCCAGGGAATAAGCAAATAAATGGCTAAATAAATTACCAGAGCAGCCAGGGCCACCAAACGAATTTTAAAACCAACTAACACCAGCGCAATAAAGATGATTCTTAATCCGATTGCATTCAGGCGAAATCTGTTTGCCAACCAGAGACATACTCCTAATAAAATTTTCTCATTCATTAGTCTATTCCAAATATATTATTATATAACTCCCTGTCATCTCAACTCATCAACTTATCACCCTCTAAGTAAGCAATCCTTGCAATTTCGATATCTGATCTTTTGTACCAAGTACAAATAATTTTGCATCAGGAATCATTAACGTGTCTGGGGAAGGATTAATAATATATTCTCCATCAGCAGTTTTAAAACCGATAATATTTGCGCCCGATTTTTCACGAATCTCCAACTCACGGATGGTTTTACTTTTTAATTCAGACTGAAGACGGTCACAAAGAATTTCCTCAAGCCTGATATCCGTGCCACCCTGACCGGTGATATAATCGATAAACTCGAGCACATCCGGTTTACTCACGAGCGACGCCATGTGTGATCCGCCGATTTTATCCGGCATAATTACATTGTTTGCCCCGGCTCTTTTTAATTTCGCAAGCGAACCATCTTCCGAAGCCCGGCTGATTATCGTGAGTGAGGGATTCATTTCTCTCGCAGTCAACACCACAAAAACATTGTCCGCATCACTCGGCAGTGTAGTAATCAGCGCACGCGCATGGGTAATACCTGCTTCAATTAAAACTTCGTCATGTGTGGAATTTCCTATGACAAAAAGCGAATTTGAGTCTTGCTGAAAGTTCGTAGTCACCAAGGGATTATTTTCAATAATAACATATACTATGTCGTGTGATTTCAAATTCTCACAAGCCTGTTTGCCATTTCTCCCATAACCGCAAACAATTACATGATCTTTCAATTTTGAAATCTTATTATTCACCTTGAAATATTTATAATATCTGGAAAATTCACCATTAACTATATATACTGTTATAACAGAAACAGCGTAAGCGTAAACGCTGATACTGGTAATAATTAGAAAAGTTGTAAATAACCTTCCGCTGTCTGTCAGAGGTCTCACTTCGCTGAATCCCACGGTGGAGACCGTGATGATCGTCATGTAGAAGGCTTCTATCAACGTGTAACCTTCTATAAGGATGAAGCCGGTTACACCGAGCAAAATTAGCAAAAATAACAGTCCCAGACTGAAATACAGCTTGCGAAAACGAACAAATGCAACGCTAAAGAGTCTTACAAACCCGTATTCTTTATTTGCCACTTCTTAAAAAAGTAAATATCAAAGTACCGGTTAATAGTCCCAAATTTTCCCCCTTTTAGTCTTAATATACTTGCCCATATTCAACCAGAAAAGGAGTACGAGATAAATAATTAATGGGGAACTGATCGCGATGAAGGAGACATAAATGAAAAATAAACGCGTTTTGGAGGACTGAATACCCAACCAGGAGCCCAGCGTATTAAACACCCCAAATGCACGTGGCTCAACGAATCCCTTAATGTTTTGATCCACTCTGTCCATGTTCGCTAATCAACTTGTTTCCGATGCTGCAAGATAAGCATTTTTTTTGAGAACAATATGAATGAAAAAGTTCGATTAAAGCCTGCGAAGTAAAGGAATTATTTGACACAATTCCGGCCTGTCGCCAAAGACGTACAATCCGGTTCTCCTCCCCACCTATGGTATCCAGGATTTTCAACGCTCTTTCCTTGTAGCAATCCTCGTTTCTCAACTCGCTATAACTGTAAAGAAAGGGTACAACTGTATTGATAAGAATATTGTTGATGCTGTCCTCACCCGTGGTTTTCTCAATCTGCCCCGATTTTTTATCGAAGGTGTAATGATTCTGCCAGTAAGGATGAGTTGTTGCGTGAAACATTTCACGAAATTCTTCAACTGACTCTGTCTCAAGAATTTTTGAAAATGAATGCGAACCACGAATAACCATATTCGCAAACTGAGCCAGACGAACCGTAGGAAAATTTTTTGGACGGAGTCTCATAAATTTCCAAATGTGGGGATCGATTGGCTTCAATGTGTACTTTTTTCTTAGAAACCTATATTCTTTCTTCAACATTGCCGGATATTCATCAACGAAATCCTCATTGAGAAGTCCGGATTGACCGAACAGAAGTGCCTCGACCTGAAACGGATTATCCCTGTGTTTTGAAAGAATATTTTCCGGTAAAGAACGGGCTAACATTTCGAAAGGCAATGCGTTCACCAGAAAACCGTAATTTTTTGCAAGCATTGTATAAAAGACCTCATTCCAGTCATATTTCATTTGTACTAATAGCTGCAGAATTTGAGCTGATTTACGTTCCAGGCGTTCCACACATACCCGATCGAGCCAACCATTAATGATGACCGGGGGGCAACGTTTGATATCTTTGCCGCACGCAATCGGAAATCTGCTTTCAATCAGATCAAAGTAGCGGGCGAGTAATTCCTCCGGAATTCGCTTTTTTAATGACAAAACTGGAATATCGTTTCCTGTCAATTTTTCTTTTTCCTCGTCATGATCATACACTACATGAAGAATCACATTACGGTAAGCCGGATCAGAATCATGTTTGTGAAGTTTCCAGTCGGAAGTGACAACATGTAATTCTACATTTCCGACCCACAGGGCATCATTAATATATATCCGCGAATCGAAAAAATCGGGACCCGAATGACTGTTGTACTGTCCGGTTTTGAGGATTTTTAATTCTTCTCCGCTTTCGCATCGGAGATCCGAATGGTCAAAATATTTATATTGCCAAACGTACTGAAGAAATAATTCATTGATAAACATGGTAGAAAAGGCTATTGGTTAGAAAAAATGTTGATAGGTTGATAGGTTGAAAAAAATATTTAAATACAAAGAAAATCCCTAATTGTTAATTGTTAATTGTTAATTGTTAATTCTAAAGCTTTCTTCATTTCAGCATTAATTAAAAGTGCTGCCTCGCGTGCTTTTTCTGCAAAATCTTTTCCAGAACCGGCATAAATAATTCCTCTTGAAGAGTTGATAATTAGACCACAAACGGAATTCATGCCATGATGAATAATTTCTGTCAAAGATCCTCCTTGTGCACCTACTCCGGGCACTAATAAATAATGATCCGGAATTATATTTCTGATTTTTGTAAGTGCTTCGGGATGTGTGGCGCCGACTACAAACATTGTATTTTCGGGAGTTCCCCAACCGGAAGCAGTCTGAATAACAGTCTCATATAATTTTTGACCTTCGGAATTTCCGGAATTTTTTTCACCCCCGCCTGAACCCAAGACTTCTTTATCATGGCGGGCAGGCGAAATTAATTCTTTATTTTGAAAATCATTTGATCCTTCATTAGAAGTTAATCCCAGAATAATGGTCCATTTTCCGGCATATTTTAAAAATGGTTTGACACTGTCGGCACCAAGATATGGTGAGACTGTAACAGCATCACAATTCATGTTTTTGAAAAATGCTTCTGCGTATTTTTGTGAAGTATTGCCGATGTCTCCACGTTTTGCATCTGCAATTTTAAATATATTTTCAGGAATATATTCAAACGTTTTTTTCAACGTCTCCCATCCTTTTGATCCTTCCGTTTCGTAGAATGCCGTATTCGGTTTATATGAAATACATATATCTTTTGTAGCTTCAATAATTTGTTTATTAAATTCCAGAACCGGATCAGCATATTGCAGAAGATGTTTGGGAATAAGTGCAATATCGGTATCCAAACCAATACAAAGAAAACTTTGTTTCTTTTTAATTTCTTCGAAAAGTGCTGATCGGGTCATTTGATGATAATTAAAAAATAATTACTGAAATTCAGTTAAAAATTTGTCGCGCAGATTACGCTGATTTCCGCAGATTATTAATTTTACGCCAACGCCAATCCTTCTTTCATTTTCTCTGCATTTTCTGCGAGTTGTAAAGCTTCAAGAAAATCCTGAATATTTCCATCCATGAAATTCTGAAGATTATAAGTTGAGAGTCCGATGCGATGATCTGTCACCCTGCTCTGCGGATAATTATATGTCCTGATTTTCTCACTACGATCACCGGTAGAAACCAAAGTTTTTCTTTTTTTGGAAGCCTCATCTGTTCTTCGCTGATGTTCAACTTCATAAAGTCGGGAGCGTAAAACCGCAAGTGCTTTATCGTAATTTTTCATTTGCGATTTCTGATCCTGACATTGCACGACAATTCCGGTTGGGATATGCGTGAGTCGGATTGCCGATTTCGTAGTATTTACGGATTGTCCACCGGGACCTGAGGAACAAAAAATATCTTTCCGTACATCCGATTCTTTTAATTCAACATCCCATTCTGCAGCCTCAGGCATTACAATCACCGATGCAGCCGAAGTATGTACACGCCCCATCGTTTCCGTTGATGGAACACGCTGCACACGATGAACGCCCGATTCATATTTCATTAAACCATAAGCACCTGGAGCTGTGATATTAAAGATAACTTCTTTATACCCACCCGCAGTACCTTCCGAAAAATCAACGATTTCCGTTTTCCAACCTTTGCTTTCACAGAATCTCGTGTACATTCTGAATAAATTTCCGGCGAATAAAGATGCTTCGTCACCACCGGTTCCTGCGCGGATTTCCATGATCGCATTTTTATCATCTTCAGGATCTTTCGGTATCAATAAATTCCGGATTTCTTCCTCCATATTCACCCGATTTAATTCGAGCGACTCCAGTTCATCCTTCGCCATACTTCGGAACTCTTCGTCTTTTTCATTCATCAGAAGTTCCCTTGTATGATCTATATTCGACATCACTTCATCGTAGCGATGATATGCTTCAACAATGACACCTAAATCTTTATACTCCTTACTCAATTGGGCGTAGCGCTTCATGTCCGACATTAAATCGGGCAAACTAAGCTCTTTCTCCACATCTTTCCATCGTTCTTCGATGGCTCTTAATTTATCTAACATACTATATTTCTGTTCCCTGTCATAAATGACAGGGTTATTATAAATATTGGAATCTTCCCATCTCTGTCTGCACGATTACCTCTTTAACATCTGAAGCTTCAACCCTGCCAATGATTCTTGCTTCGAGAGAAAATTCTTTTGCGATGGCGATTATATCATTTGCATATTCAGGTGATATATATATTTCCAACCGATGCCCCATATTAAATACTTTATACATTTCTTTCCAGCCCGTATTTGATTGCTGAAATATCATTGAGAATAAAGGTTGCAAAGGAAATAGATTATCTTTCAATACTCTTAAATTCTTTATATAATGCAATACTTTTGTTTGACCGCCACCAGTGCAATGTATGACACCATGAATTTTATCGCGGAATTGTTCGAATACTTTTTTCATTACGGGCGCGTAAGTTCGTGTTGGTGATAATACAAATTTTCCCGCCGGAATCTGCATGATATCAGGCTTTTCATCAGGACCATTCACATTAAATGCGATATCTTCCTTCAAAAATATTTTTCCAGCATAGACTAAAAATGGCGCCATCGCCGGGTCGAAGCTTTCAGGATATTTTGTTCCTGTTTTTTTGTGAAATAAATCGTGTCTTGCAGAGGTCAATCCGTTACAGCCAATTCCACTATTATATTCATCCTCGTAAGTAGTCTGTCCGAAAGATGCAAATCCGATGATGACATCTCCTTCACATATATTATGATTATCGATTACATCACTTCTTCTCATTCTTGCGAATGCAGTAACATCAACCGTAATTGTCCTGACTAAATCACCCAAATCAGCCGTTTCACCGCCACCACTCGTAACACCAACGCCAAAGGAGCGCATCTTCTCCATGAATTCTTCGTGGCCCTGAATAAGTGCAGTTAGTACTTCACCCGGAACATTTAATTTATTTCTCCCGATAATTGATGATATAATAAAATTATCAACCGCACCGCAACAAATCATGTCATCGAGATTCATTACAATTGCATCTTGTGCAATCCCTTTCCATACGCTTAAATCGCCCGACTCTTTCCAATATACATAAGCGAGTGCCGATTTAGTTCCCGCACCATCCGAATGTAATATATTGCAATAATCCTCATCGCCCGCAGCAATATCGGGCAATACTTTACAGAAAGCACCGGGAAATAAACCTTTCCCTGCATTTTTTACTGCTTCATGCACCTCCTCTTTTGAAGCGGAAACTCCCCGCATTTCATACCTTTCCATTATATTAAATTTATCAAAAAAATTAAACAAAAAAAGCATCCCGATAACCGTCGGGACGCTTTCTTTGTAATCATTTAAAAGCTATTTGTCTTTTTTCTTCGGAACAAAATCGGATCTCAAAACATAAAACTCAGTCCTACGATTCATTTGATGTGCAGCTTCCTGCTCGTTTAAGGTTTTTAAACCGTTAATATATGTATCGTCAAATTTAGTCCCTGCCTTAAAGGTAGTTTTATAATGAGGAGTAAGTTCGACACCATTAATCTCAGTAAGCTCCACCTCTGTGTCAACTTTTATCTCACGTGGAACTGCTTCACCGTAGCCTTTTGGTTTCAGACGATCCGGGTCAATACCTTTACTCACAAGATAGTCAACGCAGGACTTCGCACGTTTTTCGGAGAGGTCAAGGTTATAAGCATCATCTGCACGTGTATCGGTATTCGCACGTAATTCAATTACAATATTAGGGTTCGCATTCATTGTTTTTACCAAACTATCCAACGAAGTGTACGAAACAGGAAGTAGATTCCATTTAGCAAGTGGATACAAAACGTTCGGTAACACGATCGCAACTTCTGTCGTTTTTAATACAAAATCATGCACGAGATCCTTTGATGCTGTAAGTCCAACTGTTGTTTCATCACCCCTATCTCCTAAATATTTATCTTTTGTCGCTTCCAAATGATAGCTGGTGTTTTGTTTGATTTGAGCACTGTCAAAGAAATAGCCACCCGATCTATCAGTCATTACACTAAATGAAGTTCCGTTACTACCAACCAATGAAATTTTCACATCGGCAAGAACTTTTTTTGTATCAATATCCCTCGCGACGCCTTTAAGTGTAAAGATCAGCGGTGGCTTGTTGAATTACCAGATATCATCACCACCACGACCTCCATCTCTGTTTGAACTCAGATATCCTTTTTCTTCATTGTCC
>JAHEYM010000132.1 GCA_023251595.1 Bacteroidota bacterium | reverse complement strand
CCAGTAAGGAAAAATCGGAAATTCAAAAGAGTTAGAAAAAATCCACAGACGAAGAGTAAATTTCGAACCTTTACTAACTTTAAACCAGCTTATTAGATGCTTAACTTAATGACATTGCCCGTCAGGGATGCAATAGTGGTAGATGGTAGAAAGCGAATTGACTTGATATTTAAAGCCGCCGTTAGGTGGCTAACGGATGATGATTAATATTGGCACGAAATGGTATAACAAACGGATAATTATTTCCTAATAAACGAAAGGCTTTTGGTTTGCGAAAAAGCTTTTATCCCACCTCTGACGAGGTGGTAAAATTTCCACGCCAATATCTTTCTACCACTATTTACCTCCTCCGGAGGTGTGGCATGAAAGGATTCCGCTTCCTACCTTCTACCACTATTTACCTCCTCCGGAGGTGGCATTTAATCGGGGGTGTGAATACGTCATTCTACCACGATTTACCTCCTCCGGAGGTGTATAAATTTGGAATATATTTTATACTTTTGACCGGTGAACGAAGAATACATTGTCACCCGGATTAATCCAACCCACTTTAAAGATTTACAATATATTTCCAAAGCTGCGTTTGGCATATCAGTGCCCGAAAATTATTTCGAGCATAAATGGAATACTGCTTTTACAGGCGTTCAAAATATTGGATATATTGCCCATTCCATGCAGGGTGAACCTGCGGGCTACTATGGTGTATTTCCTTGTTTTGTAGAATACAATGGTAAAAAATATTTAGCAGCACAATCGGGCGATACGATGACACACCCGAAACATACCGGAAAAGGATTGTTTACTTCACTCGCAAAAAAAACTTATGAATTAGCAGCGCTCGAGGGAATTGAATTCGTTTTTGGATTTCCGAACGATAATTCATATCCGGGATTTGTTAAAAAACTGAATTGGATTCACAAAGAGAATATGGTCGAATACTTTATTCCCATAAAAACCATTCCATTCGCAGGTCTTGTTAAAAAATTTAGATTTCTGTATCCATTATTTAAGTTTTATCTGAATTCTATTTTCTCGTTTTATAAAAGCAAGTTATCATTTCTTAAAAACTCTGTGATTGAGCCCGATGTGATCGGAATTCATAAAGATGAATCCTTTTTTAAATACAAATCTTTTCAGAATAATTATTTGCTGAATATTAAAGGGCTAGACATTTGGTTGAAATCTGATGGATATCTTTTAGTTGGGGATGTTTCTAAATTTAAAGATACAGATATTTCGTTGTTCATCAAATCATTGAAGCAACTTGCATTTTGGACAGGTCATCCGAAGATCAGATTCTCGGTCAGTAAAGGCACATGGCTCGATTTACTGCTTGAAAATAAGTTCACAAAGTCGGAAGGTGCGTATATCGGTTATGTAAATTTCAATTCTTCGCTGCCCTTGGAACGAATGAAATTTACGCTATCAGATTTTGACACTTTCTAATGTTTTTTTGCATCCAAGACAGTCTAATAGAACGCTGATGACGCTGATTGGGCAGATTAACGCGGATTTAAATATTCTTAATTTTTTATCAGCCCTTATCCGTAAAATCTGCGTCATCCGCGTTCCATTTTTCAAACTCTCAATACTTAATAATCTTTATATTTTCATGTCTCGCACTTCCTGAAACAGAAATCAAATATAATCCACGGCTAAGATTGGAAACGGGAAGATCTATTATTTCTGAAGAACCTTCACCAAAATCTTTTCTTATGATTATGCGACCTGAGATATCATATAAAATAATTTCACCCCCATTCATAAACTGTTTATTTAAATTGACTAAAAGGGATTGATTATTATCTCCAATTGTTGCATATATTTTATCCGAATTTTCCGGAAATGTCGGTTCATCGATCTCTGTTAAGAGCGGCACCTGTGCATTATCCACATGAAAATCATAACTCAGATCATCGCCAATCCATCCGTCATCTGCGCGGAATGCCAGCACTATTTCGCGGCCTGCATAATTGCCCAGAGGAATAGTACATGGAGTAAGCGACGGCGAAAGATTATTTCTCCAATCGAATGTTTTTAAAACAATCCAATGCTGACCACAATCGATAGAACAAAGAACTCTCATCACATCATCCTTCCCCATCGTATCGGGGATAATAATAGAATTATGATCGGTGATTGCCGTTGAAAAAGAAAATTGCGAACCCGATGTTGCGAGAAAAGAAGGTGTAAATATCCATTCGCTATTAAGTGTAGAATGCATATATATACGTGCAGTAATATTTCCAACACCCGAAACACCGGTTTGTGAAATCCAATTTGCACTATTATTAAATACGGGACTATTTCCTTTTCCCTCCAAAAAATTCGGACAAACTGTTGCGATGTTCGCACCTGTAAATCCTGTATATCCGCAATTGCTGAGATTATTTACATGTGGGAATACCCAACGGGTGCGAAACGCTTGGTCATTAGCCGGATTACTCTCGCCAGTTGTGTTGGTTGAAATATCAAACTGATAAACACCAGGGTTTGACATATTAATTGTTCCCAAGTTTATGTTCTGAGTCGCACCCGGTGCTAATGTTCCTGATGTAAGTGTTGCTGTATGGGTAATTGGTCCTGTAATAACTGCTTTTACCAAACAATTATTCATAGCAAAATTTATAGTTGACGAGCCAAAGTTTTTTATCTGAACTACTATGGGTTCATTCGCGGTATATGGACAACCGGAAGGTGCTATCAGTTCAAACCCTGCCATGTCGATTGTGGAAGGGGTTCCAATCGTTATATCATCGATATGAAAATCGCAATCTGTCGGATTAATTGTATTTCCATCAGTCGCATAAAATCCGACAACAATATTTTGTCCGGCAAAAGCTGAAAGTGGTATCGTAAAATTTTGATAATCGTTTGTGAGGCCCGAGGTAACATTAAAACTATATATTCTATTCCATGTTTGTCCGCAATTGGTTGAGACCATTACATTCACACTATCATCTTGCCCCATGGCAGCCGTTTCCAGAAAACGATGATTTGTTACTGCCACTTTTAATTCAATGCGTGAAGCAGAGGTAACCGTTGTACCATCAAACACCTGACTCACAATCCACGATTGATGACCGCTTCCGCAAAGATTTACTATTGCGTCGGTGTTGCCTGGATTTTGTAATCCTGTGCCAGCAGTCCAACTTGAATAATCATCTTCTATAATATTATTTGGAAAGGTTCGCATCTCAGTCCAGCCTGGAAAGTTTTGACTGAGAAAATAGTTGTTATCATACCCGTCAAATGTAATGAAATAAGAAGGGAGGCCTACGAATGGTTTACATATTCGTTCAACCCCAAAAGAATTATTGGAAAGGTTCATATCTCCTGAAAGAGATGCGGTAACATCCAAATTATATGTTCCTGTTGTACTCATATTTACCGATGTCGGAAAATTCACAATTTGTGTTGCACCCGGAGCAAGAGTTCCGGAATTAATTGTTGTGGTTTGGGTGAAAGAAGCCCACAAGGAGAGGCCTAATGGTGTAGCAGCAAAATCTATTAAACTTGTTCCTCCATTATATATTTGTACACCGACCTGTTCGTTTGCAGAAAAACAAAATGAATGTGCGGGACTGTTCAACCGTGAAATTCCTATATCTATAGATGCGCGTAAAAATCTGATTTGAGAATTTGCATTGGGCAAAGTATAATTCATGTAGCCGGGACTATCATCAAAATTATTGGAATTCGCGCTCTGTTGTACATATATATTTACTCCTTTGGCAGCGAAAGGAACATAATCTGAAGAAAGTCCGCAGCGATATGCACATATCGAATTCGGCGCATTCATAGTCCCGTAATCAAATTCAATCGAATTATTAAATTCATATAATTTAACCTGAAAATTGAGATTGCCGGTTTGTCCGAACGGTCGCATGTTTTTCCATTCAACTGTAAAAGTCCGGCTTCCGGGAGCTCCGGCTGTTTTATAAAATATATTATTATTAAGTGCACTCCAAACATGGGTATTTGGTCCGGCAACTAAATCATCATAAAAAGGAGCTATGGCATTTCGGGTGAGACCAAAATCTGAATTTCCGAAAGTCTGATTATTATATCCGTAATCGTGCGAACCATTTCCGTTTCCTTGAAATAATAAATTAAAAGTGATAAAGCCGTTCGTGGAAATTAATATGCGATTTCTTGCCACACCATTAAAAACGAAATTAAATCCGATATTGACCGGGTTAGAAAGATTATCGTCGGTCTGATAATCGCTTGTTAAATCTCTCCATGTTGGGTGAAGACCGGTTGCGCCCAGTGGAACAAACGTAACTCCGTTCGTCTGTGTGGCGGAATAACCACCCAATATTTGGGCGTTACTTGCCTGACTGATCACCATCATGAAAAGCAGAAAACAGCAGGGAAGGATTAGTTTTTTCATACTATAATAGGTTGAAAAGGGTTGGGCTGGGAAAGCGGATCGGGGGGTGTACGGGAAAGCGGTGTTATAGTTTGCATTTGAAAGTTTCAGCCTTTTAGCGTAATTTCGTACAAATATTTACCAATGACTTTGAACACGGCTATTGAAACTGTAATGAAGCTTGATTTTACTTCGAGGGAAATGTTGCTTGAGATTTTAAAGAAACGTCAGAGTGAAGAGCGACGCAAAGAAATTGTTAAGAATGCGAGTTCAGCAAAAAAAGCATACAAAACAGGGAAACTCCCGATGCTTTCAGCAAACGAATTAATTAAGTCTCTTGATTCGCTGGATTAATGGCACATCGTAAGCTCGTTCCGAGGGAAGAATGAAGAAATTATCTTGCTCGTTGATATTGGAACACACGATGATGTTTACTAAATCATTCTTTGTTTAACCTTGACAGTCTATTCAATTATGGATTTGAAGCATTATTTGGGAAATCCCTCCCGATTCTTTAACTTGCATTGTGAAACAGAGTATCACGGTGAAAAACGGTCTGAAAACTTTTACTCTTCTTCTTTCCTATTTCTCATTTCTGCTTTTTGCGGGTTGCGCTGCGCATCATTGTCCGGCATTCAGTTCTATTGAACATAGAAGTATGGAGAAGGGTTCTCCAAGTCAGAGTTATTCGCGGGCAGGGGGAACGGGGAGAGTTTCGAAAGGATCAGGGTTGGCGAGAGCAAGCGGAACCGGCAGAGTATCGAAAGGGTCAGGATTGGCATTGTGGGGACATTCGGGTGGAGGAAGATCGATTGCACGAGGTTCATTTTTAAGCAATTATAGCCCGACTTCACATCAGCATACTATCGAGAAGGGTTCTGCTTTTGAGGGTTCGTTCGCAAAGGATGATGTACATGAACACCGTCCGTTAACAATCAAATTCACCCACGACAAACCAAAGAAGCATAAAGACGGGCTTTGGCCGAGGAAAATGCGAATGTATCCGGGGTGAGGATTGGCGCAATATTTGCGGGTTTATGCAATCCGTGTTTCTTCTGCATCTAATGTGCGAAATTGATTGAAATTCATCTAAAACTCATAAATATTCGATCCCCGCAATAATTTCGACAACAACTGTTCGTTCTAAGACATACTTCACCCGTAAAAATTTAACCCACACCTAAACCATCAAACCATGAAAAAACTCGTTCTCTCTCTGTGGATCGCATGTATGGCGATCAGTTTCAGTCAGGCGCAAAGCACTGACATCACCAAGGTTACGCTACAAACCGATCAGGGTGTCGTGTATGAAAAAGGTAAGATTGTAGATTTCAAAACCTACACTCCTCGACCCGGACAAATCTCGAAGGATGGTTTGCACTATTATATAAGTCTCGATACAAAGAAATCGGCGAACACCACTGACTTATATGTATTGAGTCGTAATTCGCTGAGTGAGCAGTTCGACAACCCACAACTTTTGACAGGCACTTTGAACGATAAGAGTTTGCTGAACATTCAGCCATCGCTTACTGCCGATGAAAAAACAATCGTATTTGTCCGGAACAATTCAGGCTCATGGAGTGAAAACAATTTATTCATTGCAAACCGTGAAAATGTAAATGAAGAATTTACGAATGTTGAAGCCATTTCCGAATTGAATACATCATCTAAAGCCGAAAGTTATCCCTGGATTTCGCCTGATGGTTTGACATTATATTTCACCAGCGATCGTAATGGAAGTGATAAAATATATACGACTACACGCACCGATCTTAGATCGAAATTTGGTCCTGCGACGTTGGTCGATCTCGAACCACGTTCTGAAGAAATTCTTTCATGCTATCTCAGCAATGACATGAAAACAATCTGGTATATATCTAAAGAGAAAGTATTTTATTCTACACGGAGCAGCGTCAATGCAGAGTTTACCGGCGGACACAAAGTGGAGCTGAGTCATGAATTGGGATTTATTTCAGGCATCAGTCTTACACCCGATCTGAAGCAGATATATATGTACAATTCGGATGATGTGAATCTGATCGCTCAATTCAAGACTGAAAATCCGCTCACCGAAATTCTTGCAAATGTTGTTAAGCCAAGAACAGAAGTTTCGACAGATCCTTTGTTGACACAGGTGATTAAAGCGATTGATTTAAATAAGAATGTGGTGAAAGATGGCCCGCTTGCAGCTATACAGTTAGCTAATATCACAGACGTTAAAACAGAAGATAAAACCAACGATCGCGTTCAGAATGAGGAAATCCTTCCGGTGATTACGCCGAACGTAACTGTTGCGACGATGGAAGTATATCCAAATCCGGTGAGCACATTAATGAACGTAAAATATCAGTTACCTGAGAACGAACATCTTAAAGCTGTTACTGTGATGAATATTGCAGGGATGCAGGTGAAACAATTAGATGTAACCGGTTTCCAGGATATTTTCTCCGTAGATGCATCAGATTTATCACCCGGTACATATATCCTTGCATTACAGACAGATGGAACGAGCCGTCCCCTCTCTAAATTCATGGTGACGAGATAATACAATTAGGTTTTTTCTAGTTATAATAGGGGTCCCGCTCTCGCGAATTGTGAGAGCGGGTTTTTTTATGGCAACAATTTTAGTGTCAGGATGTTGCATGTCATAGAAAACGCTTATCTTGCGTCCTGATTCTAAACATAGATCCTATGCGGATTTCGTCTTTTCTTACGGTTTTTTTGCTCTTTTTCGCCTTTAATACAGGTGTTTTCGGGCAGTATGTGTGGACGCAGAAAGCGAGCTGTAGCCCTGCTGGACGTCTGTGTCCGGTTGGGTTTAGTATTAATGGTAAAGGTTATATTGGGACAGGCTGGAATGGAACGGTTAACCTGACAGATATGTGGGAATATGATCCGGCGATGAATACCTGGACACAGATGGCAAATTTCCCCGGTACACCTCGATATGGTGCTGCAGGATTTGCTTTAGGAAACTTTGGGTATGTTGGATTAGGTTCTGACGCAATTTACCCTGCTTACACTTTTCCACTCGATTTTTGGAGGTTTGATCCTGCGACGAACTCTTGGGCGGCTAAAGCAACTTTCCCTGGAAATGGTAGGTATACGATTTCAACTTTTGCCATCGGAGCTTTTGGATATATCGGAACAGGTTGGGATGGTGGCTATTACGGTGATTTATGGAGATATGATCCAACTACTGATTCCTGGTTACAGCGCGCTAATTTCGGAGGCGGGGCTCGTCAATCTGCCGTCGGTTTTGCAATCGGAACAAAAGGGTATTTCAGTTCAGGGAATAATGGTGGGAATTTCAATGACCTGTGGGAATACGATCCCACTTCCAACACCTGGACTCAGAAAGCGGGTTTCACGGCGGCTGCTAGATATGGAGCTTCATGTTTTGTATTAAACGGATTAGGATTTATCGGAACCGGAAATGGACCGACTATCCTCAATGATTTATGGGCTTATAACCCAGTTACAAATACCTGGGCTGTGGAACCGGTATTTACGGGGACTGCTTGTTATCACGGGATTGGGTTCTCAATTGGTTGTAAGGGTTATATCGGCACAGGCTGGACCACTTCATTTTATACACCGGTGAACGAATTTTATGAATTTGCGCCATTTGTTCATGCCCAGTTTATTGCCAATCCAACAAATCAGTGTGCAGGAACTCCGGTTGTTTTTACTGATCAATCTACAGGTGCTGATTCTTGGTCTTGGAATTTTGGTGATGGGGGAACATCCAATATTCCAAATCCGACACATACCTATCCCAACGCCGGCAGCTATACAGTTACATTAATCGTTTCCCTTGCGAATTGCTCGTTTGATACAACAACAACGACGATAAATGTGATAAATGCAGCGACTGCTGCATACACAGATAATTCTCCCGTATGTTTGGGACAAACTACTACTTTTCAAAATACATCCATTGGTGGAACATCCTATGCCTGGGATTTTGGAGATGGAACGCCACTAAATCTAACAAACAATCCTTCTCATGTTTATGCAACTCCTGGAAGTTTCACAGTAACTCTAATTGCAGTTTCAGGAAACTGTAGTGATACTGTTTCACATACCGTAACAATTACAAACGGGGCGGTAGCAGGTTTCTCATATTCGGGAATACCGTGTTCCGGTTCTACGATACAATTTAGTAACTCGTCGACCGCGGGATTAAGTTACCATTGGGATTTTGGTGATGGCGATACAAGTAATCTCCAAACACCTAACCATGCGTATAATTCTACGGGTTCGTTCACAATAAATCTTGTTGTGAATTCGCAGGGTTGCGGATCAGATACAGTTCAACAAAATATACAAATCACAAATGTTGGTACCGCTAACTTTTCTTATGATATTGATCCATGTCTGACAGGATATTCATTTAACAATCTTTCGAGTAGCAGTGGAAGTTTTTTATGGAATTTTGGTGATGGACATTCATCAACCGAAATAGCACCAATCCATGAATATCAGGTTGCAGGTGAGAGTATGGTTACACTCATCGTCAACCCGAATACAGGTTGTTCTGACTCAATGACATTAAAGGTTAATCACGATTATGATCCACTTTATTCATTATATATTCCAAATTGTTTCACGCCGAATTCGGACAACAGAAACGAATATTTTTCTGTGGTTGGATTTTCTCAATGCACCGATTATCACCTCATGATTTTTGATCGTTGGGGTGAAAAATTATTTGAAACGTATGATCTTTCACAACCATGGGATGGAATATATAAAAATGAACCTGTTCAATCCGGAACGTATGCGTATATTTTAATTGGAGGGAATAAAACAAGATTGGGTTGTATAACAGCGTTAAAATAAATTCTTCCCAATAATATCTATATATTTACTGCTATCTATGATCTGTGAAACGTTTTTATAGTTTAATAATTATTTCTTTTATTGTTTCATGTTGTGCCGTTACAACCGATGCTCAATTTATATGGACACAGAGAGCTAATTGTAGTGCGACAGGTCGATTATGTCCTGTTGGT
>JAHEYM010000131.1 GCA_023251595.1 Bacteroidota bacterium | reverse complement strand
TATCTTTCATAAATAACGCGTCAATATATTCGCTTGGTTTTTCCTGATTAATACATAATATAGGTAGTTTTTCAGCAATAAAAAACGAAAAATACCAATTGTCATCGAAGGTTACAGGATGATCTGTAATAGAAAGTTCAGCGTCTTGCCATCCCGGTTCCGCGAGCGTGAACGAGAGCGTATCAAGCGTTTCGCTATGTGCGGGTATATTTACACCGCCGGGCGACTTTTGCTTTCCATTCACCATTAATTTTACTGCCACATTTTCGATGGCATCACCCGACATATTACGGACTTTTGCAATTAATTGTATTTTTTCATTGATCTGACGAACAGGCGATGTGAACCATACACTATCTATCTCAACATTGCTGATCTTTTGCGATTCGAACGGCAACATACGTATCGCCATAGAACTATCCGGTTTTGCTTTCTCCAGATCGACGGTAGTCTTCTGAAAATCCGATAAGAGATAAGAAACTGGCTTCTTTACATCAGCATGTTGAAGTGCTTCTGCCTGTCTCGAAAGAACCTCAGAAACTGTTCTGAATGCGGGACTTGCATGAATTTCATCCACCATCTTCAGGAATTCCTCTCGGTTTACCAAACGCTGATGTTTTGCCTCGAAATCATTCGTAAGAAGTTGAAATTTATCGGAAGCTTTGTATGCTTTCGCTATCTCAATTGCTTTGGTTTTTGCCTGTTCTATCAGACTTCCATTCACCCCGAGCGCATCCATGCTGAATGAATTATCCACAAATATTGAAATTGCACGCTCATTATCTGTCACAGGATTCCCCGCGATCGGGATGTATGGCTGGGCGAAAGCGAGCACCAGAGACGCGAGTGCAAGTAGACGCATAAGCAATACCAGCAAGTGTTTCAGCTTTGATTTAGACTGCGTGTCACGCTTCACTTCTTTGATGAATCGAACGTTGGTGAAGTTGATTTTCTTAAACCTTCTGAAGTTGAAAAGATGAATGATGACGGGGATACCAAGCGTCGAGAGTGCAAACAGAAAAGAAGGGTAGAAGAAACTCATAATGCAAAAGTAAGCATTTAGTCTTAAGCTGGAGATTGGCATGTAAGATTGTATTACTTTTGAACTGGAAGAATTGTCATTCTTGAACAAGGAATAAGGTGAAACAAAAAGAAGAAGAATTAGGATTCGGTACCCGGACATCGGGTCAGAAAAACCGTCTTATAAATCCGGATGGTAGTTTTAATATAGACAGGAAAGAAAAATCTGCCTGGACTTCTCTCAGTTTTTATCATTATTTAATTTCAATTTCCTGGTTGAAATTCAATTTGATGGTCTTAAGTTATTATCTCTTTATTAATTTTCTTTTTGCCATTATCTATTTTTCTGCAGGAGCCGATGGATTAAATGGGCTGGATTCGAAAACGGATAGTAGTCATTTCTGGAATGCATTTTTCTTCAGTACACAAACAATTACGACGATAGGTTATGGTAAATTAAGTCCTGCAAATCATATAGTAAATTCAATCGCTGCGATGGAGGGTCTGATAGGGATGTTGAGTTTTGCGTTGATCACAGGTATACTATATGGTAGATTCGCACGACCCATTGCAAGGATTCTTTTTAGTAAGACTGCCCTTATTGCACCTTTTCAGGATAAAACCGCATTTCAATTCCGAATCGCGAATAAAATGAGGAATTCGCAGATTGTAGATATTAGTGCCAGGGTAATTGTTGCTAAATACGAATTGGAGAATGGTAAAAAAATTAGAAAATTCCGTTCATTGAAATTGGAAATCCAAAATATAATATTTTTCCCGATGACATGGACAGTAAATCATCCTATTGATGAGGAGAGTCCGCTGTGGAATATGTCTAAGAAAGATTTGGAAGAGCAAGATTGTGAATTTATGATTTTGTTAAGTGGCTTTGACGACACATTTTCTCAAACTGTAAACAAACGATTTTCGTATACCTATGATGAGGTGGTCTTTAACGCCCGTTTTGTTTCCGTTTTTGGTCTGAATGATGAGGGAGTGACTTCCCAAGATTTGAATAAGATCGACGACTACGTTTTGGAGTGATTGGAAAGTTATCAACGTAGTTCGAAACGCTTATCAATATTGAATCTCAGCGCCTGGTTTTGCTTTTTTGTTAAAAACTATTTTTAATAGGTCAATCCCTCTGTATTACTTTTGGTTGAATATGGTAGAGACGATTCATGAATCGTCTCCATGTAAGTAAATAAAATCATGAATCGCCCTTCACCAAATAAATAAAAAAATGCTTCAATTCCTGTTACAAACTCCTCTTGCAACTGATACTGCGCATAAAGCTCACGAAGCAATGAGTGCACTTGATATCATTTTGAAGGGCGGAATTATTATGATTCCGATAGCATTGCTTTCGATGGTGACGATATATATATTTATCGAGCGTTACTTCGCTGTGAGGAAGTCAAGTCTGGCGGAAGTAAACTTTATGAATAACATCCGCGAATTTATTCGGGAGGGTAAGCTGGATGCTGCCAATTCCCTATGTAAAAGCACTGACAAGCCAATTGCCAGAATGATTGAAAAAGGACTTTATCGAATAGGTAAACCAATTAAAGAAATTGAAGAATCGATTGAAATTGTAGGTAAGTTTGAAGTATATAATTTGGAGAAAAATGTCAGTATTCTGGCTGTGATTGCAGGAATTGCCCCAATGTTCGGCTTCCTCGGAACCATTATCGGTGTAATTAAAATTTTCTATGATATATCAGGAAGCGGGGATGTCTCGCTATCGAGTGTTTCTGCCGGATTATATGTTAAAATGGTCACTTCTGCTGCTGGATTAATTGTGGGAATTTTAGCTTATATTTGTTTCCATTGGTTGAACCTGATGATTTCAAAAGCTGTGAATCAGATGGAACGTAACGCGATGAATTTTATCGATTTGCTCCAGGAACCAACCCGATGAATCTTAGAAAGAGACAAAGTCTTACTGCAGAAGTTTTTTCTGCTTCGATGAATGACATCATGTTTTTTCTCATGTTGTTTTTCATTATCGTCAGTACTTTATTAAATCCTAATATTATTGATATAACCTTGCCGACAAGTAAAGCAAGTCAGACTTTGCATGTTAAAGAGATTAATCTTACGGTTACAAAAGATTTGAAATATTATATTGATAATCAGGAAGTAAAATTCGATAAACTTGAACCGATGTTTGCTACTGAAATTGCTGCAAACAAAGAATTGACGGTCATGTTGAGATGCGATGCAGCCCTGAGTATTCAGGAATTGGTAAAAGTATTGGAATTGCAAAATCGCCTTAAACTTAAGATGGTCTTAAACACTAAATCCAACTAAAATATTCATTTTCTCTTACTACTTACGACTTTCCACTTACGACTAGAAAGAAAGGTATTCTTCCATCAAACATTGCAAAAAAGATTTTCCGAGTTCTAAATATTTTTTGCCAACCGCATCATTCAAGCCATTACTTACATCCATCTTGTCTTCCGCACGGTGGTATCTGATGGAGCCCTCAACAGTCATCCATCCGAAACCACCATCAAATGAATAATATGCATATTCAGGATATGCGGGTGAAAATGGATTTTTGCTCCATTTAAATGATGTTGCGGAAACTCCTGTCTGTCCCGCAATCAAAGCCGGTATATCGGTTTGAGAAACAATTTTCTTATATAACATTCCTCGTAACTCGTCTTTAATCGGTTCACCAAATATCAGCAGCGGTGCATGGTATCTGGCAGGTTCATCATACGATCGTCCCAAAGGTTGATGATGACTATGATCCGACATGAGAATAAATACTGTATTTGCATACCATTTTTCATTTTTTATTCGGGTGAAAAATGTCTTCAAACAATCATCTGTATAATGCAAACAACTGCGGTATTTATTCCCTAGTCCGTTCCCCGGGAAGGCAGGCTCATGAGGAGGATCAAATGGTTCGTGACTTGTAAGGGTCATAGCCAGTGAAACAAATGGTTCTTTCATTGTTGAAAGATCTTTATCAAGAAAATCAAATAAATATTCATCATAGACACCCCAAAGCGTTTTAGGTAAATCCTTGAAATTATCGCCACCAATACTTTTCTCAAATCCCGATGTTTTGAAATATGCGCCCATATTGGCAAACCGTAAATCACCTCCATAATATGACGCTGAATGATATCCCACCGAATTTAACTGATGAACAATAGATGGTAGTTTATCGAATTTACCAAAGTTTAATAAAATTGAAGTTTCCGGTTGAGCGGGGAATCCTGAAATCACAGAAGCCAATCCTTGCTCTGTCCTGAATCCGCTTGCATAATAATGATCAAAGAAAATTCCATGATTACAAAGAGTGTCGAAAAATGGAGTCACATCTTTTTCACCACCTGCAGAAGAAATAGCATCGGCACTCCAGCTCTCAAGCATAATCATAACTATATTCGGACGTTGCGTTTTAAAAATAATTTCAGAATCTGCATTTGGAAGTTGATTGCATTCAAAAATGTGGTTCCTTATTCGCCATGCATCACCCGAAGAAAAAAACTGATATGCAGTCTTCACATTCACTTTATGAAATAACTCATAAATAATATTCCACGGACTATTCAAGGTAGCAAAATTCGGAACTGAATATTCAGAGAAATAACCAATACCTTTATTGATCGGTTTTTTTTGGAGCCCCCCGCGAATGCCGATAGGAATTATTAAACCGAGAAATATGAATGATACCAATAATTGAAATATTCGAGGTTCCTCCTCTGCGTTTATTCTTGCTATTTTATGGAAAAGATAAATTCCGCAAAATATCTGTACGACCATGAACAGTATAAACCAAATGTACATTCCAAAATGGAGCGAAGCCATTACCTCTTTCGGATAAGCGAGAAAAGCTATTGCTTTATAACTAAGACGCGTTCCCCATTGACCAAATAAAAGAATATCGCATGAAGCGAGTATAGAAACAATAACAAGCGCAACTATATTATAAATATTTGTCAGCTTAATAAAAAAAGGTTTTCCTACTAATCTGCCGATAAACAAAAGAATCAGAGGTACACTTGTTAGGTAGCATGCCGATGAAATATCGTACGGAATGGCATAGATATTACTCAATAGTATAGTCCCGAATGGTGCGTGATTATATAGCGGAATCTCATACAAGAGAAAAATAATCCTCTGAATGAAGAATATAATCATCCAACATAAAATAATTCTAAAAACAGATTTCGGGAGAAATTTCATTTCCGGAAAAAGTGATAACTCTTTTTCAAAAACTTACTTTTTGCCATAGTACTTCTTATTCCGGGACCAATCTTTTTCAATTTGGAAATTAAATTCTTGCCTTTGTTGATCTTTATTTTTGATCGGAAGATTTTTTCAATCCTAGCAAGCAACTCCTCAGAAATTTGTGAATAGCAAAATCTTTGATAATGTCGGATATTATTGGTTACCATTGTTTTATCTGTGACGATCTTTCGTATGTCAACAAGAAAACAATTTAAGCTGTTAGTGATAAATTTATCCAAAACTGCATTCATATAAATATGTCTTTTTGTCGACAAAATCTCCTCTTTTGCAGGTGATTCTACCTCAGAGCCATTAATGAATATGATTGGAATATTTGCAGGAATTTTATTTCGTATATAACTGAGGTTTTTATAAAACTCATCCCCTGAAATTTGATCACGGAAAACAAATTTTGTATTAAAGTCATCAATGAAAGTTTCATTAATACAATCTATATTCTGGATTTTGTAGTTATTTATTACTTCAGATTTGTGTTCTAAATCAGTCAAACAGGTATAATAACCACCGAAAGGTACTTTGATACCCGTTATTTTATTTTCATACAACTCTTGTGTATAATCCATCAAAACGCTATAAACGAGAATGTCATAATCGCAATCGAATATTTTAGTGGAGTATGTATTCTCATCCATAAAAGGTAAAAAAGAAGTCAAAGATGCAAGGTCTTCTTTATTTCTAACCTGACTATCCACCAATATCTGCGTATGTTCGCGGTGAAGATCCAAATTGTTTGGCGAAACATAATTCAGTTCTTTGAATAATTTTATATTATAAACATCAAGATAAAACAGCATTTGTTCAAGATCACAACCTCCTTTAAAAAATACTTTTACATTCATATCTTTCTTCGGAGTAGGATCCGGTTCCTGAGAGGCATTCTGTTCGTAGATCCAATCAGGATTTGAGTAAGTATTCAATTCAACAGCAACCTCCGGAACAATTTTGAGAGCGGGAAAACCCAGTTTAGCATAAAGGAATTGATCAACCCCGATATTTAATATCCTGCAGGAAAAAGTAAAATGTTCTAATTTGTTTTCTTGTTTTGAAAAAGAATAAAAACCAACGATTCCATAGTCACCATAATTATCGATAACTCTGATTAATTTATTTTCATATCCCACTTTGACTATAAACTGATTTATTTCTTCTAAACTTAATCTTTTTTTGGTGAAGTTTAATTGATTCGTTCGTTCAAGTAATTCATGTAGTCTTTCAATATGAGCGGGTTGAATATCCAGATACTCAATTCTGATATTTGATGATTTAAGGAATTCTTCATTACTTGAAAAATATTTTACTTCCGAATCTCTTTTCACCAATAATTTATATTGATTAAGACGCGAATGTTCCTTATCATCTTTCCCCTTAAAAGCCTGATGTGTTAATATTTCCGGTATAAAATCCGGTCCTTTGATATGAATTCCCTCATTGTAAAATTTTGCTTCTTCCAGATTCAAATGATTGTCATCTAAAAAGAGAACGTTTTCTGCTCTAAGCTGACATTTTTCAATCAACGTATTTATCGCAGGACCTTTCGGATCCCAGCAAATAAAAGGAAAAATAAATAAATCGAATATATTTGCTTCAATTAGTTTGGATTTTGCCGCTTCAAAATCGTTTTTCGAAACGATGGAATTAATAATTCCCCGATCAGTGAGCTCTCTTACTAATTTAATATTTTCTTCAATAAAATAAACTTTATCCTCCGAAAGAGTTCCCTTCCAAAACGTCTCATCCAAATCCCAAATAACCAGCTTTATCTTATCCACAATTATTTTTTTTATTCCCTTCTCCCTTGGGAGAAGGGTCGGGGATGAGGTTACCGCTGAGAATTATGTCTGAAGAATTCCAGGATTGAACGCCCTTGTGATCGGCGCGTGGTTCGCAGCTTCAATTCCCATCGAAATAAATTTACGCGTATCGAGCGGATCGATGATTGCGTCCACCCACAACCGCGATGCCGCATAATAGGGTGACAATTGATGATTATAACGGTCTGTAATTGTTTTAAGCAGATGAGCTTCGTCTTCTTTTGTAATAACTTTTCCTTCCGCTTTCAAAGTACTTACCTGTATAGATAACAATGTATTCGCAGCTTGAGAACCTCCCATCACTGCAAGTTGTGCAGTAGGCCAGGCAGCGATTAATCGCGGATCATACGCTTTTCCGCACATCGCGTAATTACCGGCTCCATAAGAATTGCCAACAATTATTGTGAATTTTGGAACGACCGAATTTGCGACAGCATTCACCATTTTAGCACCATCTTTAATTATTCCACCTTGTTCCGATCGCGAGCCAACCATGAATCCGGTGACATCCTGTAAAAATACAAGTGGAATCTTTTGTTGATTGCAATTCATCACAAATCGAGCAGCTTTATCAGCAGAATCAGAATATATCACCCCACCGATTTGCATTTCACCTTTTTTGGTTTTCACCACCTTGCGATTATTCGCAACAATGCCGACTGCCCATCCCTCAATGCGTGCAAGTCCACAGAGAATTGTTTTACCATATAATTCTTTGTATTGTTCAAATTCGGAGTGATCAACCAAGCGATGAATAATTTCAAGCATATCATATTGTTTGTCGCGCTGCGTGGGAAGAATACCATATATTTCTGATGGTTTTTTTGAAGGTTCCGTCGGATTGCAACGATCCAAACCAGCTCTTTCTGTAGCACCGGTTTTATCAAATATTTTCCGAATCGCATCCAAACAAGTCGCATCATCCGGATATTTATTATCGGTCACACCCGAAATTTCACACTGAGTCGTTGCGCCCCCAAGCGTTTCATTATCCACATCTTCACCCACCGCGGCTTTCACCAAATAAGAACCCGCAAGAAATATACTTCCTGTCTTGTCAACAATCATTGCCTGATCCGACATAATCGGCAAATAAGCGCCTCCTGCTACACAGGAGCCCATGATTGCGGCGATCTGAATGATCCCCATGCTCGACATCACAGCATTATTCCTGAAGATCCTACCGAAATGTTCCTTGTCAGGAAAGATTTCGTCCTGCATCGGAAGAAAGACACCAGCACTATCAACTAAATAAATAATCGGAAGACGATTTTCAATAGAAATTTCCTGCGCCCTGAGATTCTTTTTAGCAGCCATCGGAAACCATGCCCCGGCCTTCACTGTAGCGTCATTTGCAACAACAATACATTGTCGGCCGTGTATGTAACCGATTCCCGCAACAGAACCCGCCGACGGACAACCGCCATACTCCTGATACATCTCATCCGCAGCAAAAGCACCAATTTCAAGAAATCTACTGTCTTTATCCAATAGGTAGGAGATTCGTTCGCGGGCAAGCATTTTTCCTTTTTCCTTCTGCTTCGCAGCATTCTTTTTCCCTCCACCTTCAGACACATTAACAAATTTCTGTTTCAGGTGAAACAGGAGCTGTTTCATCTCATCCTCATTGCGATTGAACTCTATATCTGCCATAATTTTTGCTTGCAAAATCTTTGGCACAAATGTAGGAAAATTCCATTAGGTTTTTGTTGGCTACAAAGGCTCAAAGGCACCAAGTGAAAATTTTAATAGTCGCAACTTGGCGACCTTTGCGATTTTCCTTCGCGAACTTTGTGTTGAGAAAAAAATCTTCTATTAACTAAAACTCTTTGATAAATCAGGAGATTATTGAGATCCACAATTAAACAATTTTAGCTGTCGGGCAATGGACAATATACTATTTCTTCTTCTGTCCCTTAATAGCATTTACTAAATCATTAACATCACCTTTGTGTTTGTTTGAAAACTTATACCATGAAAGGTTTGACCAAACAATGTCGTCAATAGCAGGATCAATTACAAAAATATATTTATAAATTTGGCCATCAATGGACATATTTGGCGTGACCACATCTAAGCAAAAATACTTCGAATCTTTTTCCTTTATTGCCAAAACAATCTTTTTATGATCACAGATTTCGTATGGAAATTTATATATTTTGCTAAACTCAGCTGTAGATTTTGCTAATTCTGTGATATTATGTTTGTCAATCAGCAAAAACTTTTTCGGCTATAACTTTAGATTTGGAATTATAAATATTATCGAATTTAGTCCCCATGTCAAACCCATTACCATAAATATTATTATTCCGGACAAGTTCAATAGCTTTTTGAAGATTCAAAATCATA
>JAHEYM010000130.1 GCA_023251595.1 Bacteroidota bacterium | reverse complement strand
GGAAAAATGCAGGTGAAATTCAAACGGAAAAGGCGAAATCCTACCTCTTTACCACCGGTTATCACTGTCTCATCGATCGGGTTCGGAAAATGAAGAAGGTTGAACCACAAGACAAGGAGACCGAAGACATTCAATCATACGTATTGCCGAACCACGATTTAAAGGAAATATTGGAAAAAGCGGTGAACAAATTACCCGAAATACAAAAAGCAGTTGTTTTGTTGCGCGATTATGAAGGTTACGCTTATGATGAAATTGCAGGAATTACAGGCTTGAATGAATCTCAGGTAAAGGTATATATATATCGTGCAAGAATATTTTTGAGAGAATATATTGGTAAACTTGAAAACGTTTTGTGAAGGTGGAAAAGATAAACGAATGTAATTTCAGGGAATATATAATTGCTTTGATTGAAGGTGACTTGAATGTCAACGATAAGACATCTCTCTATGCTTTTCTTGATCTTCATCCGGAATTTAAAGAAGAACTGGATTTGTTTGAAGATACAAAATTACAAACAGAATCATCCGTATCATTTCCATTGAAGTCGAAACTTAAAAATATTCCGACTCAATATCCTATTAATAATAACAATTTTCAGGATTGGTTCATCGCATATCATGAAAATGATTTATCTGTTGAAGAAAAAAGAAAAGTTGAATTATTTTTGATTGAAAATCCGGTTTTTCAAAATGATTTTATTCTTTTGGGTGAAGTGAAACTTCAACCTGAAAAATCATTTGCATATTTCGGGAAAAATAAGTTGAAGAGAAAAATATCATACGCGCAAAAAGCACGTCTTCGTTGGCAAATTCCTGCTGCAGCCGCATCTTTAATTTTTATTGCAACACTTACTTATTTGTTTCTATTCAATCGTCCCACTGAAGAAAATAACGTTGTAATAAATCCGGTTATTCAGGATTCACACCCTCCCAACCTCCCCCAAATAGGGGAGGAGAAAAGGGGAATACCTTCCGCCACCCCCCTAACCCCTCTCCATGCCACCGCTCCGCTACGGCAGGCAGGCGATAGGGGAATGAATCCTTCGATAACTGAAGTAATTCCCTTTGCAAAAGAAAAACAAGAAAGAATTATTTTAATTCCTTCGAAAAATACTATATTAATAAACGAAATAACATCTGCGGAAATCTGCGGAAATCTGCGCGAGAACATAAATATTCCAATGCCCCAAAATATAGTTTTTGAAAAGCCCAAACTGCAAACGGAAGTTCCGGAGCAATCATTAGTCGTAAAAGCAATTAATTTTGTGTCAGACACAAATGCAACTACCGGTAAAAAAATATTCGAGGTGGCTTCTGCCGGAATGAATTTAATTACCGGCGGAAAAGCAAATCTCACCGGCAATTTCGATAACGATGGTGAATTAAAAAACTACAGTTTTTCGTTCGGACCGATTGCTTTTTCGAGAAATAAATAAACTCCCTTCTCCCGCCTGCCTGCCGAAACGCAGTGCAGGCAAGGTGGGAGAATGGCCGGGGATGAGGGCTGTAACTTTTCAGCACCTCTATCCGTCCCATTCATATAAACCATAAAACTAATAGATTATGTCTGCTAAATTCAATTCTCCTCAGTCGTTGCATGCAACGTCTCTACAATTCATTCTTTTATTCTTTATTCTCTGTTCTCTATCCATTTCCGCCCAAACCGGTGATTTCACAAAAATTATTTTGGCAGGTAGTGGTGAAATATCTGTGTCGCAAAGCGATCATTGTACCGTAAAACTTTCGGGTGAAGAAAAACCGTCATCAACAGAATGGTTCACGATTAAAGACGGCACTTTGCGAATACTAAATCCTTCTTCAAAAGTGCTGGTGAACGTTAAAAATCCTGAGTCGCTCGAATTAAGTGGTGTGGGAAAAATTACTGTCGAAAATTCAATTAAAACCGATCATCTTTCCTTTGATGTTTCCGGCTCAGGAAAAATTACAGCCGAGGTAGTTACGAAAAATATTTCAGTTACTCTCTCCGGTACGGGCAAAATTATTTTAAGCGGGAAAACAGATATTTTAAATGCGGGCATACCAGGTTCCGGGAAAATCGATGCTGAGGACCTTATAACACGTAATTCCCACGCTATGATAGGAGGCATCGGTAAAATAAATTGCAATGCAAAAGACTCTCTTACCGCTGATATCGGGGGAAGTGGAAAAATTATATATCATGATGAACCAAAATCTATAATTAAAACAATCACGGGAACAGGAAGTATAGTATCATCCGAAAACGATTCGAAAGATGATGAAATAAATTCGGATCGGAAGGGTTCGGCGCATTCCGATACGACAAATCTCAAATTTGGTAACAGCAAAATCATTATTATTCACCCTTCAACAAGCTCAGGAACCGGGAAGATCGATAGCACTTCAACGGCGAAAACCAACTCTCATCGTCCTCGTAAAAATTCAAAGAAAGTAAGCCCGCATTGGTCTGGAATTGATATAGGATTGAATGGAATCAGCACTACACCTAAGTCGGTTACTCTTCCGGTCGGTTATGATTTTCTGGAATTAAATGAAAACAAATCGGTCTGTGTCGGACTCAACATGCCCCAATTCAACACCCGACTTATCGGTAATTATGTCTGGTTTGTTTCCGGACTCGGAATTAATTGGAATAATTATCGTTTCGCAAGAGAAATTTCCCTTGTCCCGAATTCAGATTCTTTAAGGGCAACGTACGATGGAATCTCATACACGAAAAATAAATTAACAGTGAGTTATCTCACTATGCCACTCATGCTCGAATTTTTTGACAGCCAATATAAAAAGAATGCTGTTCATCTCGAAACAGGTGTTATCCTCGGTTATAAAATCGGTTCTCACACAAAACAAGTTTATACCATCGATAAACAGGAATATAGAAATAAAGTATTTAATGATTATAATTTAAATCCGTTGCGCTGTGATTTCACTGTTCGTTTCGGTTTCCGGAGTTTTAATCTCTTCGCAAATTACGCAATCACTTCGCTCTTTAAAACTGGAAAAGCACCTGATATGCATTCATACTCGGTTGGACTTAGTGTGATTGGGTTTTAATTTAATCTTCCCTCTCCGTCGGGAGAGGGATCGAGGGTGAGGGCTGCGATGGCTGGAGAATGAGGGATGATTGCAAGAGACGCAAAGAGCTTCCGCTTCAGCTGATCATCTAATCTCAAAAAGCGTTAAACCGGAAATAAATTTATAATCTTTTTACTTTCTTCTTTGCCATGCCTCACTTCTTAGTGTTTTTGCGTTGATGTTTTTGTTCGAAAAAATGTTCTCCAAGTCAGACGTATCAATAGAACTGTCGCCCGGAATAACGGTAACTCCTTTTATGAATGATTCCTCTTCTTTCCCCGGCTTTATTGAAGAAATAACATAGTCGAAATATTTTGCAAAATCTTTCAAGGCTTGTAAAGTCTTGGGATTCTTGTATTTAATTATGATTTCAGGCATGGTATTGTTTTTTAAATATTGAACGATTAGGGATAATTTATGAAGGTTCGAATTTTTCGGGGTCAGCATCACAAAGATAAATATTTTATTAATTAGTTAAATTTTCTTGGCCTCATTCGCTCGAAGTGCGGCTCTTATGATCAAACAAGTTAAGTAGAGATACCCTTCTACTTCACTCGGTTTTTTACAAAAATAACGAAAAATTTGTTGTCAAACATAGACAATGGAAAAACCATTACCGAAGCTCATCGTTCGAAAATTCAGAAGAATTTTTTTCTCCCTTCCCCTTTTGGGGAAGGGTTGGGGATGGGGTCGGGATGTCACGAAATTGGGAAGATTCCAGATGATTTCCAAATCAAAAATTTCCTACCTTCGCAGCCATTCCATTTACCTTCTAAAATATGGCTGAATACCCTTTCCGGGAAATAGAAAAAAAATGGCAAAAACGCTGGAGCGAGGAAAAAACTTTCCACGTCTCGAACGACGATTCGCGCCCTAAATATTATGTTCTCGATATGTTCCCTTACCCGTCTGGCGCGGGTTTGCATGTGGGTCACCCGCTTGGCTATATCGCATCCGATATCTATGCGCGCTACAAACGATTGAAGGGTTATAATGTCCTTCACCCGATGGGTTACGATGCTTTCGGACTTCCCGCCGAACAATATGCTATTCAGACCGGTCAACACCCCGCTATCACTACCGAAAATAATATTGGGCGTTATAGAGAACAGCTTGACAATCTTGGCTTTTCGTTTGACTGGGACAGAGAAGTGCGCACCTCCGATCCTTCCTTTTACAAATGGACTCAATGGATTTTCATTCAACTTTTTCATTCATGGTACAATCGGAAATCTGATAAAGCAGAAAACATTTCAACCCTTATCACTGCTTTCGAACTCAACGGCAATACGGATGTTGACGCAGTTTCTTCACCCTTAAAAAAATTCACTTCTGCCGATTGGTTGAAAATGAATGATGAAGAAAAACAAACAATTCTCCTTCAATACCGGTTGGCTTATCTCTCTGAAACCCTTGTCAATTGGTGTCCCCAGCTTGGTACAGTCCTCGCGAATGAAGAAGTTAAAGATGGTTTTTCCGAACGTGGTGGTTTCGCTGTCCTTCGCAAACAAATGACACAATGGTCGCTGCGAATTACCGCTTATGCTGATCGTTTACTGAAAGGATTGGATAAAATTGAGTGGAGTGAATCGATGCAGGATGCACAGCGAAATTGGATAGGTAAATCGGTTGGCGCAACGATTAATTTTCAGATCGATGGTCACCCCGATAAGAAAGTTTCCATCTTCACCACACGACCCGACACTATTTTCGGCGTCACATTTATGACCTTTGCACCTGAGCACGAAATGGTGGATAAAATCACCACCATGAAATTTCGGGATGCAGTTAAAAAATATATAGAAATTACAGGAAACAGATCCGAACGCGAACGGATGGCGGATGCAAAAAGAATTTCGGGACAATTTACCGGAGCTTATGCGATTCATCCTTTTACCGGCGCAAAAATCCCGATTTGGATCAGCGAATATGTACTCGCGGGTTATGGTACCGGCGCTGTGATGGCAGTCCCTGCGCATGATTCGCGTGATTATCTTTTTGCTGAACATTTCGATCTTCCACGTATTGAAGTCGTAAGTGGTGGCGATATTTCCAAAGAAGCTTTTGAATCTTATGAAGGAAAACTTATTAATTCTGATTTTATTAATGGGTTGAAAGTAAAAGATGCTCAGCACGCAGTCATCAAAAAAATAGAAGAAATAGGGATCGGAAAAGCAACTACAAATTTTCGTTTGCGTGATGCGATTTTCGGCAGACAAAGATATTGGGGCGAACCCTTTCCTGTTTATTATATCGGAAAATTACCATATACAATAAAAGAATCTGAGCTTCCACTCTTGCTTCCTGAAGTGGATTCTTTTCAACCAACAGAGTCGGGTGAACCACCTCTTGCCCGCGCAAAAAAATGGCAAACCAACGATGGTTACCCGCTGGAAACCAATACCATGCCCGGCTGGGCAGGTTCCTCCTGGTATTTCCTGCGATACATGGATCCTAAAAATGAAACAGAATTTGTTTCAAAAAAAGCAGTCAATTATTGGCAAAACGTAGATCTATATATAGGTGGTTCCGAACATGCAACTGGTCATTTATTATATGTTCGTTTCTGGACAAAATTTTTATATGATCTCGGATATATTCCTTTCGATGAACCTGCAAAAAAACTTGTCAATCAGGGAATGATTCAGGGAAGATCTAATTTCGTATATAAATTAAAAACGGTAAATACTTTTGTTTCTCTGGGATTAAAAAACAAATATGATACGATCCCATCACATGTCGATGTGAATATCGTGGACGATGATGTGCTCGATATAGAAAAATTCAAACTACTGAGACCTGAATATTCCAATGCGGAATTTATTCTGGAAGATGATAAGTATATATGTGGACACGAAGTCGAAAAAATGTCGAAACGTTGGTCAAACGTCGTGAACCCCGATGATGTCGTAGAAAAATCAGGTGCAGATACCCTACGTTTATATGAAATGTTTTTGGGTCCGCTCGAACAGTCGAAACCCTGGAGTACACACGGAATTGAAGGCGTGGTGAAATTTCTTCGGAAATTATGGCGACTCTATCACAATGAAAAAGATCAGTTCTTCGTTTCTGACCGCGAACCGACGAAAGAAGAGAATAAAATTCTGCACCGGACAATCAAAAAAGTTTCAGATGATCTCGAACGCCTCTCCTTCAACACGTCCGTCAGCGCTTTCATGATCTGCGTTAATGAACTTGCGGATCTGAAATGCAATTGTCGCTCGATTTTGTCGGATCTCGCGATTCTCATTGCCCCGCATGCACCGCACATTGCCGAAGAATTATGGGAGAAGTTGGGAAATAACGGAGGAATTTCAAAGGCTTCTTATCCTGAGTGGAAACAAGAGTTTCTTACTGAAAATACATTCGAATATCCAGTCTCTTTCAATGGCAAATTAAGGGTGAAAATTGAGATGCCTTTATCCTTGTCGCGAGAGGAAATTGTTACTTCTCTACTTGAAAGAGCAGAGATTATTAAATACATGGATGGGAAATCTCCTAAAAATATTATCATAGTACCAGGAAGAATTATTAATATAGTTTTGTAATCAGATAAAATAGCTGTACCTTAGTTTCCTAAAATAAGAATGAAGTGGAAGTACTCAAACAACATATCGAAGCCTTAGTCTTTGTGGCTGAACAAAGCATTACGCCTAAGGAAATCGCCGAATCATTGAAAAATGCTTTTGGTTGGGAATTGACCGGCGAACAGGTAATTGAACAACTGGAATCTCTTCGTGGTCGCTATGAATCTGAAGAATATGCCTTCGAAATGGTCGAAATTGGCGGTGGTTACCAATTCATGACAAAAAAAGATTATTACCCAGCCGTCCAATCTCTTCTTCAAACAAGGTCGAAGAAAAAACTGTCGACCGCTGCACTCGAAACTCTTTCAATCATTGCTTATAAACAACCTGTGACCCGCGCCGAAATCGAGCATATTCGTGGCGTGAGTTGCGACTACAGCATTCAGAAATTGCTCGAAAAAGAATTAATCGAAATTAATGGACGAAGCGAAGGTCCGGGAAAATCGATGGTTTATGTTACAAGTAAATCATTTATGGATTATTATGGATTGAAATCAGTAAAAGACCTGCCACAGCTTAAAGATATTCAGGTTGCGGATGAAAATACGATCGGCGTTGCTCAGGAATGACGACAAATCCGAATATCGTTCGCACCAACCGAAACATGAAAAAAACAACCCTTGTCCTCCTTGCATTCCTTTTCATCGGAAACGCAACCGGTATTATTGCTCAGACCGAACTCCGCACTCTGAAACAACATGCTTTCAGACGGGGAGAGTTTCTTAAATTCCGTATTCATTATGGTTTTATTGATGCTGGAGAAGCAACACTCGAGGTAAAACCGGAAACTGAAAAGTTTGGTCCAAGAAATACATTTCATATTATCGGGCAAGGTCGTACTACCGGCGCTTTCGATTGGTTCTTCAAAGTGCGTGATCGGTATGAAACTTTTATTGATGAAGATGCTTGTCAGCCATGGCTATTTATTCGTCGCGTGAAAGAAGGCGGATTTACTCTGAATGAAAATTATAGCTTTAATCCATATCAGAATACTGCGACTTCTGATAAAGGAACTTACACAGTTCCTGAAGGTGTTCAGGATTTGGTATCGGCATATTACTATGCACGCTGTCTCGATTTTTCGTCCTTGAAAGAAGGAGATATTTTTCCAATAAATGTATTTATCGATAATGAAGTATGGTCGATGAATATTAAGTTTGAAGCACGTGAAGAACTTGAAACCAAACTCGGAACTTTTAAATGTCTCCGCTTTAAACCACAGGTTCAGGAAGGTCGTATCTTCAAAGAAAAAGAAGGAATGACACTTTGGATTACCGATGATGACAATCGGATTCCTGTGAGATTGCAAGCCGAAATCCTTGTTGGTTCAATTAAAGTCGATTTATCTGAATATTCCGGCGTCATCAATATTATTTCCAAAACAGAATAAATTTAATGGATATTACCCCTGAAATTAATCAGCGCCTCACGCTGCTTGAACAAAAGTTCACAGCGATGGGGCAAGACCTCACCTCATATCTCGACGGACTTCTTCACGCAAACTTCCTTACGTACTGGGATTATATTCATCTCGATACTTTATTGAGTTTGCAGAATCCCAAAACGCCTTTTCATGATGAAAAAATATTTATTATATATCATCAGATCACGGAATTATATTTCAAGCTTACGTTAATTGAGTTCGAACGTTTAACAAATAATCGTGAATTAAATATTAAATCTTTATTACAGGGAATAACCCGAATCAATCGTTATTTCGAAAACCTGGTGATGTCGTTCGATGTAATGGTCGATGGAATGGATCCGGCAGAATTTATGAAATTCAGAATGTCGCTTTTACCGGCAAGCGGATTTCAATCTGGTCAATATAGAATGATTGAAGTTTACTGTACCGATTTTATTCAGTTGGTCGATAAAGATAAAAGAGATTCTTTTTCTGTAGATGAAAAGATTGAAACTCTTTATGAAAATTTATACTGGAAAGCCGGTGCTACCGAACTTTCAACAGGAAATAAAACACTGACATTAAAACAATTCGAGGAAAAATACGGTAACGAAATTGTTTTGTTGGGTGAAGGCCTCCGCAAAACGAACCTGCGTCAATTATATAAAAATATATCAGGTGCCCAAAATCCCGATTCAGGTATTATTGAAGCACTTCGTTTATTAGATTCAAATGTAAATGTGAATTGGCCATTGGCACACTATAAATCTGCTGTTCGTTATTTACAAAAAGATCCGGAAGATATTAAAGCAACCGGCGGCACGAACTGGCAAAAATATCTCCCACCTCGTTTCCAGAAACGTGTTTTTTATCCCGAATTATGGAGCGAAGAAGAACTCGCAAACTGGGGAAAAAGTTGGGTAGAGAAAAACGTGTTCCCGAAATGAGTCATGAGTCGTAAGTGGGGACTCCGAAAAAATGTCATTATGGATTTTCCCGATTTCTTTCATCTCTGCCCGCAAACAACCCGTGTGGAAGTAGTTCGTTAAGAATCTTTCACCTAAATTTGCATATATTGCCGATGAACAAATGAGAAAAGCATTCCTTCTCCACTTTTTAATTATTTGGGCTTCAATTACTTACGCTCAAGACACAAAGTCTCCTCCCCCGCCAAAATCAGCGAAGTTGGATATACCCAATGAACCGCCATATTCCTCCGGACTTCTTTTCGATGACGAGGAATACAACAAAACACCTATGCAATCGAAGTTAGCTGGCTCTAAATTCGCGGAGCTTCCGGTGAAAGTTTCGCTTCGAAAATACTGCCCGATTCCCGGAAATCAGGGAAATGTCGGATCTTGTGTGGGTTGGTCAACGTGATATGCCGGCATGACCACTCAATATGCGATCGTTCACA
>JAHEYM010000492.1 GCA_023251595.1 Bacteroidota bacterium | reverse complement strand
CGGACGATTGGTTTATGTTTTCGCGCAGGACTTCACAGTTTTTGGTGGATCATTATCTGAAACACATGCCGAGAAAATTTGCAAGATCATGGATCTGGCGATGAAGAACGGCGCACCTATCGTGGCATTGAACGATTCGGGAGGAGCAAGAATTCAAGAAGGCGTGAATTCGCTCGGCGGTTATGCCGATATATTTTACAGAAATACGATTGCATCGGGAGTCATTCCTCAGATATCGGCTGTGATGGGTCCATGTGCAGGCGGTGCAGTTTATTCTCCCGCTATCACGGATTTTATTCTGATGGTCGAAAATACTTCCTACATGTTTGTAACCGGTCCCAACGTGGTGAAAACGGTTACGCATGAAGAAGTTTCTTCTGAAGAATTGGGTGGAGCACTTACTCATTCTACCAAATCGGGGGTCACACATTTTTCGTGTATGAACGGATTGGAATGTATTCAGACGATTAAAAATTTATTGAGCTACATGCCACAGAATTGCGAAGACGATGCACCTTCGGTTCCTTATCTGACGGGCGGTTTGGAACTTCGTCCGGCGCTCGATAGTATTATTCCTGCAAATCCAAATCAACCTTATGATATTCGCGATGTAATTAATGGGGTGATCGATGATGATTCATTTCTCGAAGTTCACAAACTGTTTGCAGAAAATATTGTGGTCGGTTTCGCCCGTCTTGCAGGAAAAAGTATCGGCATTGTGGCGAATCAACCTGCAAATCTGGCGGGGGTGCTCGACATCAAAGCATCGACGAAAGCCGCGCGGTTCGTGCGTTTCTGCGATTCTTTCAATATTCCGTTATTGGTTTTTGAAGATGTTCCGGGATTTTTGCCGGGCACCGATCAGGAGTGGAGTGGAATTATCACGAATGGTGCCAAGCTCCTTTATGCTTTTTGTGAAGCGACCGTTCCAAGGGTTACCGTGATTACACGAAAAGCTTATGGCGGTGCGTACGATGTGATGAATTCAAAACACATCGGCGCCGATATGAATTATGCATGGCCATCGGCTGAAATTGCAGTGATGGGCGCAAAAGGTGCGGCAGAAATTATATTCAAAAAAGAAATTAACGCAGATAAAGATCCGGCAGCAAAATTAAAAGAGAAAGAGGCGGAGTATATGGATCACTTTGCGAACCCATACAGAGCGGCTGAGAGAGGTTTTATTGATGAAGTAATACGACCATCAGAAACGAGGATGAAATTAATTAAAGCGTTTAAAATGCTTGAAACAAAAGTGGTAAAATTGCCTAGAAAAAAACACGGAAATATACCTTTGTGACCCCACCCGACCTCCAAACTTCATGAGAGATTCCGCCTTCTTGACCCCATCCCCAGCCCTTCCCCAAACCGGGAAGGGGGGAAACTATAATATATATATATAGTGAGGTTCAATTCTCTACAAGAAATATTGTTCTCCTACGTAATATGTATATGGGGAAATATTATCAAATGAAGTCTGTGTCATGTTAACTGCAAACATATTATGAGCGGTTCCACCATCATTATAAATTTTTAATAAAAGTCCATTCGAGAATTCAATAAACATCGTAGCATGAAAAAATGTAATACCGGTAACTCCTGAAATAAATGATGCATCGCCTTTGTAATAACTATATCCTTGCACTGTCGAAAAAGAATTACCCGATTGTTGAATTGCAAACATATTATGGGCAGTGCCTCCAACGGAAATAATTTTAATTGCTGCACCGCCTGCTGGTAAGATTATCCCAATTATTATATATCCATTAACCTTTTCGATTGCAGTAATCCTTGCCCCGGCAATATATTCGTCACCTACATAATAATTATATCCTGAAATTCCGGTAAAAGAATTTACGCTTTCATTCACTGCAAACATGTTATGACCACTTCCACCGGTTCCATTTATTTTCAGCATCTTGCCATTGTCGAAACCGATAAATAAATATCCTCCAATTGATTTTACTGTTAAAACATTTCCGGAAAACTTTATGTCGCCAGAAAAATAACTATAACCCGACATGCTTGAGAAACCTTGGACTGTTTCAAATACTGCAAATATATCTTGACCTCCACCTCCGAGACCATTTATTTTAAGCATCTTGCCATTGTCGAACCAAACAAATAAATATCCTGCTATATATTCCATTCCTTCAACAGCACCCATAAATTTGGCATCACCAACACGATAATTATAATTTTGAACTGTATCAAAATGATTTATATATTCAGTGACTGCAAACATATTATGTCCGCTACCACCCGTTCCGTTCACTTTGAGAAGTTTTCCATCAGTGAGGCAAATAAAAGTAAAATTGTTAATGAATTTGAGGCAGGAAATTTTATGATTAAATTTTGCATCACCAATTCGATAATTATATCCTGGAACCGTTTCGAAACCGGAAACCGATTCAGTAACTGCAAACATGTTATGACCACCACCACCCGTTCCCGTTACTTTTAATATTTTGCCATCCGTAAAAGCCACCATCGTTGTGTTATTCGCATAAACAACATCAACAACATAAGATTCGAACATCTGACTTCCCAATAAA
>JAHEYM010000129.1 GCA_023251595.1 Bacteroidota bacterium | reverse complement strand
TCCGGGAATACGAATTTCATTTCCCTGTGCATCTTTTTCAATCGGACCCGTAACCGGGTCGCCTGTGCGTTTCACACGACCTGCTTCACGAATATCGAATGCGATCGAATTGGCACGACGAACTGATTTAGTGTTCAGATTAATATTATATGCAATCAGGAAATCGCGCGCACCGATAACGCTCGCACCTGATTTCACATTAAATTCGGCTTTGCCGTAATCGGGCTGCCATAACGGATCTACGAGTTTGGCGGGAAGTCCCTCGTACTCGCCTGCACGTATCACCGAGAGATTCTTTCTTGCCGGATTTGTCTGTGCTGCTTCATATATATATACAGGTATGTTGAGTTTTTCACCAACTCTTTTTCCCAATTGTCGGGAATACTCTGCTGTCTCTTCCATCGTGATTCCGGAAACAGGTATCAGCGGACAAACATCTGTCGCTCCCATGCGTGGATGCTCACCTTTATGATGGCTCATATCGATTAATTCGGCAGCTTTGGAAATCGCTCTGAAAGCAGCTTCACAAACAGCTTCAGGTTCACCCACCATCGTCATCACCGTTCTGTTCGTCGCTTTACCGGGATCGACATTTAATAATCTGACTCCCTCTACCGAACGAATTGAATCAGCAATCTGATTAATGATATTTAAATCGTTTCCTTCTGAGAAATTAGGAACACATTCTATGAGTTTTGCAGGCATATTAAATGCAAATTAACAATTAACAATTAACAATTAATAATTAACAATTACAATTAATATATGAGAAATAATATTTTTTTCAACTTTTCAACTTATCAACTATATTTTATTAATAGCAAGATTCGATGAGCATAATAAATTCTTTTTCTCATCATATACATACACTTTATATTTTCCACCCTCAGGGAATGAAGCGGCTTTATATGCGAAAGTCCAATCAATACCGACTGCCTGTTCGAGCGTTGAATTCAGTATTTCAACATTTGCTGAGTTTATTTCGAAAATCTGAAATTGCAGATTTGTAATTCCCAATCTATGTCCCCCGCCGGAGGTGATAAGCATTTGAATTAAATCAGCATCTTTCGAAACATTAAAGACATTTGTGCGCTGATGGCAGTCGCCTTTCTCGGTAACAGAATTGCAGAAATCAAGAACAAATTGTGCTTTTAACGAACTACAGAACAGGAGAGCGATTAAAAGGTAAAAACCAATGTTTTTTTTCATTTATAGTTCATCTTTAATAAGTAGTAAAATTACATAAATTTCCCATGCCCAAAAAAGTTATCTTTGCGCGAAACGTTCCGGCGTTATTCTTCATTCATTTCTGATTACCGGCCCATGCCATTAAATCAATCACTTCTTTTCCTTCTTGAATCGGGACGCAAAATCGATGTTGTTTCGGAATTGCAGGATATGCCTACCGTTGAGGTAGCAGAATTCGTTGCGGGACTTGAAGATAAAGATCGTCGCGAGGTTTTTCTCATGCTCGAATCGCAGCAGCAGGCGTATGTTTTCTCCGATTTCGATGATGAGATGCAGCGTTGGTTTATCGAAGGTATGTCGGGCAGAGAACTCTCGGCATTGATGGTCAATATGCCTTCTGACGAGCGTGCCGATCTTTATCAGAACATGAAAGTGGAAGAGCAGGGAAATCTTTTGCCCTATCTGCCAAAACAGGTGCGAGATGACGTGATTCAGCTTAGTTCGTATCCGGAAGATACAGCAGGAGCCGCGATGAGCTCCGATTTTGCGACGGTCACCGTGAAGATGACGGTGCGTCAGGCGATGGAGCAGGTAAGGCGAGACGCACCTAAAAAAGAGACTATTTATTATATTTATGTGGTCGATGAAGACCGGAAATTGTTGGGCTTCGTGTCATTGAAAGACATAATTCTTGCTGAGCCGGATGAAACGATCGGAATTATTCTGCACGAAGATGTAGTCTCAGTCAATGTTCGTGAGGATCAGGAGAAAGCATCCAATCTTGTCATAAAATATGACCTCATCGCGCTTCCGGTTGTGAATGATGAAAATCAATTGATAGGAATTATTACACACGATGATGCGATTGACATTGTTAGTCAGGAACAAACCGAAGATATTCATAAAATCGGGGGTTCTGAGGCGTTCGACGAGCCTTATATGGATATTCCGTTTTTTCAGATGTTTAGAAAACGTGCGGGTTGGTTGGTTATTCTTTTTTTGAGTGAAATGCTTACGGCTACGGCGATGGGATTTTTCGAAGCCGAAATTGCCCGTGCTGTGGTCCTCGCGTTATTTGTACCCCTGATTATTTCGAGCGGTGGAAATTCGGGTTCACAGGCTGCAACGCTTATTATTCGTGCAATGGCGTTGGGGGAAGTGACTTTAAGTCAATGGTGGAGAGTCATGAAACGTGAGGTTTTAACCGGATTAACGCTGGGTGTCTTGCTGGGTCTCATCGGATTTATGCGTGTTGTGTTGTGGTCATCATTTACGAATTTATATGGACCTCATTATGTGCTGATCGGAATGACGGTTGGATTATCATTAGTTGGTGTTGTTGCATGGGGAACATTGATGGGTTCTATGTTACCATTGATTCTGCGAAGACTTGGATTCGATCCTGCGGCATCGTCTGCTCCGTTCGTTGCAACGCTTGTTGATGTAACCGGACTCGTTATATATTTCTCAATTTCGTTGGCAATTTTAAGCGGAACATTATTGTAGAGTTTTATGATGGTTGAAAAAAAGATTTTACTCCTCGATACGATTCATTTAATATTTGTTGAGCGGGTACAGCAGGCAGGGTTTATATGTATAGATGGAACAAGGTGGTCTGATGAAAAAGTTTTGGGTGAAGTTCATTTATATACAGGAATTGTTATTCGGAGTCGGTTCACCATCGATTTATCATTTATAGAAAAAGCAACGGAATTAAAATTTATTGCAAGAGCCGGAGCAGGAGTTGAACATCTTGATCTGGAAATGTTGAATTCGAAAGGTATTGCAGTAATTACAGCACCCGAAGGAAATCGCGATGCGGTAGGTGAGCACGCTGTCGGTATGTTGCTTTGTATGTTGAATAATATTTCGAGAGCCGATCGTCAGGTGGGAGTGGGCGAGTGGATACGAGAAGCAAATCGTGGGGTAGAGCTTGGTGGAAAAACAGTCGGGATTATTGGTTACGGAAATACGGGAAAAGCTTTTGCAAAACGTCTCTCAGGTTTTAATGTTGAAGTTCTCGCTTACGATAAATATCTTTCCGGTTATGGTGATAAATATGTCAAGGAAACACAACTGAAGGAAATATTCGAAAAAGCGGATATTCTTTCACTTCACATTCCACTTACATCTGAGACAAGATATATGGTGAATGATGAGTTTATAAAATCCTTCACCAAAAATATATATATAATAAATTGTGCCCGTGGATTAATCATTCATACTTCCGCTTTGGTGAAGCATTTGAAAGCGGGAAAGATTGCCGGAGCAGCATTGGATGTGCTCGAATATGAAGATCAGTCGTTCGAGAAATTTTCACCTCCAAAAGGAAATCCCGATGCAGATTATCTTTTTCATTCAGACAAAGTAATTCTCACACCTCACATTGCCGGCTGGACATTCGAGTCGTACAGGAAGATTGCAGAAGTGTTGGCGGAGAAGGTGGTGGGGTTATCCAAAGATTAAATTAACCCTTGTATTCAGGCCGTTCTCGAAAATTCGGTATAACGTCGAAAGTTGAATATCACACTTTCCGTTTTCAAGCCGGGATATATAACTTTTCTTAGTTCCAACTTTTTCCGCCAGTTGTTCTTGCGTCATTGAAGTCGAACGTCTTCCTTCTTTGATCATCTCTCCAATTACAAATGAATTAGCTTTTATTTCGAACTCTGTTCTTTTTGATGTTCCAATCTTGCCATACTTCTGGTCGAGATGATCATCAAAAGTGGTAATCTTTTTAACCGGTTTTTCATTAATGTTCTTTTTTTTTATCTCAAGGAAGATGGTTTTGGATGTACAAATTGAAATCGTGTTTTATTTGGCAAATATAGTTCTTTAAAAAGAGAATTCGGGTCAGGCTCAAAAGTTGGGGAGCGATCTGGATTCATAACCCCATTCCTTTTTCTTTTCATAGTCTGCTTAATAAATGTCTGCCGTCCGGAGCTCGTTAGAGATCCCACAGATTGCATATTGAGTTTATGGAATAATAAAATTCTGCAACGCAATCTGTAGGATGACAAGCTCCTCACTTCAAGGGTATGGAGGGGGTCGCGCGCATGAAATTATTCTGTGTTCATTGATAATGTAAAGCGCGCGTCCCCCTCCATACCACCCCCAAACCTGATAAACGCGAGGTTGTCATCCCATCAAACGCGGTGCATTATATTTTGAGTCAGGTAAATGAGAATGCGTTTGAGGGGATCTGTAATGGTTTCCGGACGGCAGAGTTTCATTAAGATTAATCAAGAGAAGTAAATGAAATAACTCAATGTTCGCACACCGCTCCCCAACTTTTGTCCCTGACCCGAGAATTCCCTAACAAACATCCGTTCGGTTTCATTGACATACTGCCGTCCGATATCATAACAGATCACTTCAGTTGGTCGCGAAGAATAATGCATAATCAATTATCTTTACAACGACCGCCTTCGTGATGACGCTTTTCGTTGCACGGTGGGAGGAAAAAAAGTAGCCAGCAAATTTCACATTCGTGAAATTTGCCGGCTACTTTTTTTCCAAAACCTGTGCGCATGTTGCCCGTCATTGCGAGGGAGGCACGACCGAAGCAATCTGTTTGAATCAGTTCTACTCATCAAATCCCGGTCGCACAAAAGCGGATTTTATTTTGACTTAATCTTGGATTTGAGAAAATTTTCTTTCACCCTGAAAAGTACTATTTTAGTTATCAGTCCGAGTGGAAGAGTTTTGTTGAGAGGAAACTGAACCGCTCCTTTAGAGGTTTTATAAATTGAAAGTTCTTTTTTAAATGATTCTATTGCTGAAGCTTTGGGATAAAATCCGATGTGTTTTGTGTGAGCTGCAAACCAGACCAGTATTCCATTTAATTTAAATGCGGGCATACTATAACTTATTACTTCTGTTGCCTCCGGAGCTACTTTCTGAATCGTTGTCCGAACTTGATTTAGCAGCTTTTGAGTTTCTTTCTCAAAACTCGCAATATATTCATCTGTATTCTTAGGTTTTTTCATAAAGAATTGTACTTATCACTAAATTTATTTGTGTTTTACGAAATGTATGTAAAGAAATTACCTTCAGTTCACTATTCATTGTCAATTGTTAATTGTCAATTGTTAATTTCATAGAACCCCCATCTTCCACGATTTCAAACATTTCCCCCCAACCAACCAACGACAAATATATATTCCGGGACTTAGTGTTCCTTTTGCAATTTTCAGTTCACGATCATTTTCACCCATAAAATAATTACCCGCTAATTGTCCGGTTACGTCATATATCTGAATTTGTGATTGATCGTGTTTGGAAGAACCTGTCACATCTATATGTATAGTTGTTGATTCATTAAATGGATTAGGATAATTATAAGCATTTATTGTGGTTGGCTGATTTGCCTTTGCACCCACCGACATTCCACAAATCATCGTCTGAAATGCATCAAGTTTTCCGTAACCCCATCCATAGTCGGGCAAATTTCCCTGAGGACCTGTAAATGCATCTGTCATAGCGGTTTGTGTGATACAGTTTTTTATATCCTGCCAGGTAGCATTCGGATTTTGCTGAAGATATAATGCTGCCGTTCCCGCTACTACGGGACTCGACATAGAAGTTCCGCTACAGAGAGAATGTTTATCTCCCAAAGCTATTCTCCAGGGCTGTGCTGATGCTTCAACAGCAGCTACTTCCGATAAAACCGTGCTCGAAAGTAACCATATTCCTGTTGCAGAAATATCCGGTTTTTGCCTGCCATCTCTTGTCGGACCTTTACTCGAATTTAATGCAAGACTTCCGGGAACGAATGTTAAATCTGAGTGTGGGTTACCATCGAACGCAGTATATATATTTCTGTTCGCATAACTTCCGACCGAAATCACTTCATCCAAACAATTAAAACTATTTGCCAGTGTAGAAACAGAATCAGAATATTTATAATGTGTCATAGCAGGATATGTAACAGCATCAGGTAGTCCGCTGCGGACGATATCATTACTCCAGATATCGAAATGACCGGAGCCACTTGTCATGAATCTATAATTATAAGTCATGGAATCGGGGGTAATCATATATTCGAGTAAATAATCGCCATACATCGTGTCGCAATAGGATTGGACGTTCGCAATATGCTGACCATTTCCATTCGTAATATCTTCGTTTTGCAAAACCTGAAAACGCGATGCCACGCCGCCAAGCGGTGTTCCGCCTCTGTATTCAAAACTGCCGATGGTACGATCGGCGCCGATGCCGAAACGCGCATTATTGAAATTATTTGTATCAGCCCATATTTGTATATATATTTGAGCTGCATTATTGTACCAAGTGAAATTTGTATCCGTATTACTGATATTGTATCCGCTATGCAGTGGAATCCAACCCCAATTCCCCGCAGCAGAAACCAATGATCTCCCCGGATGAGCAGTAATTAGATTTTTGATTAATTGTGCTTCCGGATCGCGACCATCGTGCGAACCGAAAAAATCACCGGCTGATATATTTATTACGCAAGGTTTCCCCATCGAATCGGCTTTGTCATATATATACTTAACTGCGTCTGCAAAACGGTTCGGAGCCGTGGAAGAGAAATCGAATGCTACTTCAATGATATCAGCGCCCGGTGCAACACCGGCATAATGACCAATCGCCAATCCATTACCTGCGCCAATTCCAGCCACATTTGTTCCGTGACTTGAATTCAACAAATCGAAGGAAGTGCAACTTCCGGCATCTATATCTGTATTGCTAAATTGCTGACCATAATTATAGGGCTGAGGTGTGTTTGGTCCATTTACAGAACGATGATCCCATAACCATTTAATTCTTGAGTGACCCAAAGCATCTTTAAAATCGGGATGTGAAAAATCAATACCTGTGTCAATAAAACCCATCACAACCCCTGTTCCGTCATAACCCTGAAGTAAAGGCGCATTTCCCTGATTAACCTGTATCACCCGATTATGAATGACCATCGAATCGTTCAGAACCTGATATTTAGCCACGTGTGATTCGATTTTAAATATGTGTGGACCGGTAGCTAATTCATTGAGTTTGCCAATCGGTATTCTGATTGAGGCAATTTCACCCAAACCAAATTTATATGTTCCACCAAGTCTTTTAGTAAGACCTTCTATTTCGGTTAAGTCGCCCTTCACCAGAACAGAAATTTCGGTTGAAAGTTCTTTGGAATTACGAATCATTTGCATTAATTCGAAAGTCATCTTTCCGGGAATCTGTGCGTAAGTCGCTGAGTAAAGAAGAACGAAGATACAGAGTGTAAGGGTTTTTTTCATGAGTGTTGAGTTTGTTTATGCAAATGTAAGTATTAGTTTTTAAATCAACTGCTATTCGGTTGGAACTTTCAACACAAAGCGATATAAATCATAAGCGCATCAAGGACACACCTCTGCCCCTCTCAAGAGGGGAATGATGTAGGGGAATTGTGCAAAATAATTAAGATAATAAATATTGCAAAAATTAATTTTAATATTACATTGGAACGAACAATATAGATTTAACACTCTATTCCCCTCTTGAGAGGGGCCGGGGTGTGACTTGCACGCTACAGTATCACCAATTTCTTTCCTCCTAAATATTTTCCATCTTTTTGGAGTACACAGAAATATATGCCTTTCTGCATATCGTTTTCTTTTAGCGAAATGGTTCCGGAATTATTTGAGAGTTCAATGCTTTTCACTATTTTTCCGACACCGTCATATATTAATATTTCAGCATGATCAATAGAATTATCGTTTGTATAATATTCTATGTTTGTGCCGGAATAAGATGGATTAGGAAAAATATTCAGAAAATTAATATTCGTCAATGGTTCATCAATGCCTACCAGTCCGCACATTACAGTTCTTAATGCATCGACTTTCCCTTTTCCCCAATCATTGTTGGGTAAAATAGTTCCTGTGAAACTATCTGACTTCGCATTATTTAATAGACAGGTTTTAAATTGCGCTGCAGTACCTGTTGGATTTGCCTGAAAATAAAGTGCGGCAATTCCTGCAACGACGGGACTTGCCATCGACGTTCCGCTCGCTAAAATATGTTTTCCACCAGCCGCAACTTTCCACGATTGAGAGTTGATTATACTCGTAGCTTCCGCACCGAGAACCATTGGAGCGATGACCCATAATCCCGGTGCGGTAATATCCGGTTTTATTCTTCCATCTCTTGTTGGACCATGGCTTGTAGCGTCTTGCAGAGAACCTGCGGAGAAGGTTGCGAGCTGAATGGTATTATTATAATCTATATAATGAGCCCGGTTTCCATAACTTCCAACGCTGATAACATGATCATTGCATGCAAATCCTCCCGCCATTGTTTCTTGGGTATCTCCATATTTATAATGAACCATTGGGGGAAACATAGTTGAATCCGGAAGTAATGAGTTGGCAACAATTTCACTGCACCAAACATCAAATCGTCCGGTACCTGTAATTCTCAACGCATAATAGTACGATGAAGAATCAGGTGTGATGGATAAATGCAATATATCATCTGTTTGGTACGAACTTCCGGAATAATTAATATATGCAATTCTGTCGTTCTGGGCATTCCGCATCGTATCTGTTAATGTGGTCGAATAGGTGGAAGTAAAGCTGTGAAAAGGAACAGTGCCGCGACTGGCATAATTTGCCGAATCATACGCTTCAACAGAAAAATGTATATTATTTAATGCCATCGAATCACCCCAGATATCCATGTCGATGGAATTTGAAAATATATATTTTTTTAACCATGTGAAATTAGTATCTGTGGTGCTTGCATTATATCCCAGATGATAATGAAGGTTTCCAAAATTACCGGCGGCAGCAATCAGTGCACGACCGGGTTGGGCGGTAACTAAATTTGAAACTGCTTGCGACTCGAGATCACGCCCGTCGTGCGGACCAAAGAAATCGCCGAGACTTGCATTAATAACACATGGTTTACCAAGTTGTAATGCTTTTGTATATATATATTCAACCGCATCAGTAAAATTATTCGAAGTCTGCGCATTAAAATCAAAAGCAACCACAATGAGATCAGCTTTTGGTGCGACACCGGCGTATTGATTTATTTCAAGTCCGTTGCCGGCAGCAATTCCCGAAACAATTGTTCCGTGACTATTATTATTATTATCGTTGGAAAGACAGAGATTAAAATCTATTTCTGTTGAATCCCATTCCTGTCCGTAGCCATAAGGAATTGGAGTAGTTCCCCCAAAAAGAGATCGCTGATCCCATAAATACTTTAATCTGGTTTTACCATTAATGTCTTTAAAATCATGATGAGTAAAATCAATTCCAGTATCAATAATACCGATAATCACACCTGTGCCATCGTACGCCTGTGGCAGTGGCGCCCAGCCCTGTTGAACCGCGAGAGAATTGATATTAATCTGTACGGTATCATTAAATACCTGATAAT
>JAHEYM010000128.1 GCA_023251595.1 Bacteroidota bacterium | reverse complement strand
GATTAATTACGATTAGTGTCTGTCAACCATAAGCTGAAAGTATTATGCATTAGTTACCAGTATGGTTTGTCAAGTTCCAAAGACATTCAGTGATTATTAATGAATGATTTTTAATTTGTAACCCAGCAGAAACTTTTGAGTTTGTAATAATCATATAAAAAGAAATCAAAAAAATAAGTGAAAATGAAAAAAAGAAGAAACGAAGTGCGAAGATAATAGTAGATCAATTAACCTGTATAGTCTACTCGAAAAAATAAATCAAATTCACATAAAAATTCTGGTTGGAGTTAGGGAAAAGTGAGGAGAGTCCGAGGCGAGAGCTCTGAAAGGAATCGTAAGCTGATCTGAATTCCCACCCTAACTCCATGCCTCAGGCTAGGTTAGGAAAATCTGACGTGCAGACTCTGGTTCCGCTTCAAAACCAAGTAGGAAGCTAATTTGAATCTCCACTTTAACCCCAGACTTCAGGCTGGGGTAAACGATACCAGAAGAGAATCCTGGCTTTAGCCCTGAAACAAATTGCAGAATTATCTTAAATCTGTGACAAATAAATTAAACTCTCCATCAAACTTTCTTCTTTTTTCTTTACCTTCGTGCTTTCATTTCCAGATTCATTAACCTCTTTTTTTACTTATTAGTTTTTCAATAACCTTAATAAAACTCACATGTCAAACCTTGCCTCATCCCCAACCCTTCTCCCATGGGAGAAGGGAGTCCGACTTCCCTCCAAAATCTATTTTATACGTGGTAAAAAAGTAATGCTAGATCGCGATCTTGCTGAACTCTATGGTGTCGAAACCAAACGTCTGAATGAACAGGTAAGGAGAAATATTAAGCGTTTTCCTTATCATTTTATGTTCGAACTGACTCAGGAAGAGGCTGATTCTTTAAGGTCGCAAATTGCGACCTTAAAGAGAGGGGAACATCTAAAATATCTTCCTTATGCCTTCACAGAACATGGAATTCTCATGCTATCCAACGTTCTGAAAAGTCAACGAGCCATCGAAATGAGTATCAGAATCATTGACATTTTTGTTAAAATGCGGGAGCTCATGTTAACGCATAAGGACATATTTGTGAAACTCGAGGAGATTGAAAGGACGCTTCTTGATCATCGTCAGAAAATTGATCAAAACGATCGGGATATTCATTTGATTTTTGCATATATCAAGCAACTATTGAGTCCGAAAATACCACCACAACTTCCACCCAGAAAAGAAATGGGTTTCAAGCGCAAGGATCAACACTAAATTTAGGTCATGAATAATTTTGTTAAAGATTATTTTACTTTTTCACGGACTGAACGTCGTGGATTTCGGGTGTTGCTATTTCTTATCGGAATATTGATCATTTCTCCATGGATTATGGATTTATTTATCAAACCAAAGCCTTGGGATTTTTCAGCATTTGAAAAGGAAATCAGTCTTCTTCAAAAGAATAAAAAAGCTGTATTTTCAAGTAAATATCCATCTTCAACCAAACTAGAAACTTCACCCGAGAAAAGAACCTCAGATATATATAAAAATTCAAAACCATATAAAAAGTATCCGGTAATTGACGCATTCACCGAAGAGGAAAGGAATATTGAAACTCAACCGAAGAGCGAATCTTTGTTGTTTTATTTCGATCCTAATTCCGCTTCAGAGAAAGATTTATTAAGTCTCGGTTTTCAGAAATATAAAACTGGGGGGATTATTAGCTACCGAATTAAAGGCGGAAAATTTAAAACGAAAGATGACTTCGCGAAATTCATGAAATTCAATCCCGAGCAATTACAAAAATACAGTGCATTTATTCTGCTTCCCGACACATGCGCTTCAACCCGAGAAAAAACATCTTTTATTTCCTATAAAATGAATGAGGGTGAAGTGTTGGAATTAAATTCGGCTGACTCATCAAATTTAATCCGTATTCCGGGGGTGGGAGGGAAGATGGCTGCACGAATTATCACATACCGTGATCGTCTCGGTGGATTTATTTCAACTTCACAACTCAAAGAAATATGGGGAATGGATGCAGAGCTTTTACTGAAAATTGAATCTTATATTTCAGTTGATCCTTCTCTTATTCACAAAAATATATTAATTAATACTGCAAACGTAGGAGAACTGATGATGCATCCATACATTTCAAAACCGGTAGCAACCCTCATTGTCAATTACCGAAAACAGCACGGACGTTATGAGAATCCGGCTTCAATCCGCAATCTGGCTTTGGTGGATGAGGAATATTATCGTAAACTTGCACCCTATTTGAATGAAAAATGATTGAAGAGAGGGTCAAAGAGATTATCCGTAACGTACCCGATTTCCCTAAACCAGGCATCCTTTTCAAGGATATTACACCTCTTTTTCTTCACCCGGAACTTTGCACCGAAATACTTCAATTCTTTTGCAATCGATGTTCAGGAAGGAAAATAGACGCAATCGCTTCCGTCGAGAGTCGAGGATTTATTTTCGGATTTGCTCTCGCTCAGAAACTAAACGTTCCATTTATTCCGGTTCGAAAAGCAGGTAAACTTCCTTTTAAAACCCTTTCTTTCGAATATAATCTGGAGTACGGTTCTGCCAAAATGGAGATTCACAAAGACGCTTTAAAACCAGGTGACAATGTTTTGGTTCATGATGATTTATTGGCCACCGGAGGAACAGCGGCGGCGGCTTCTGAGCTCATTCAAATGTTGGGAGGAACCATTGCCGGTTATGCTTTTTTGGTTGAACTTGGTTTCTTAAACGGAAGTAAAATTCTGAAAAAATACTCATCTGATTTATTCACGCTCGCAAAATATTAATATATAATAATACCCGGTAAATTCACTTATGGACTCGATAACAACAGAGAAAACAACGATGGATTTTCAGCTGAATGAAAATCAGAAAATGATTTCCAATACGATCCGCGATTTTGGCAATAAATACATTCGTCCTTACATCATGGAATGGGATGAAGCGCAAATATTCCCTACCGAGATTTTTCATAAACTCGGAGAACTGGGTCTGATGGGAGTTCTTGTTCCAACTACATACGGCGGCGCGGGTCTTGGTTATGTGGAATACGTGACTGCGATCTCCGAACTTTCAAAAATCTGTGGTTCCATCGGACTTTCCATGGCGGCTCACAATTCACTCTGTACAGGTCATATTCTGGCTTTTGGAAATGAGTCTCAGAAACAAAAATATCTTACCAAACTTGCCTCGGGAGAATGGATCGGAGCATGGGGACTTACAGAAGTGAATACGGGTTCCGACGCAGCAAGAATGCTGACCACGGCTGTTCTTGACGGAGATGATTATATCATAAACGGTTCAAAGAATTTTATTACGCATGGAATCTCCGGAAATGTTGCAGTAGTAATTGTCAGAACAGGTGAAAAAGGCGATAATCGGGGCATGTCTGCATTCATTGTTGAAAGAGGAACGCCTGGATTTTCGGGCGGAAGAAAAGAGAACAAACTTGGGATGAGAGCCTCAGAAACAACCGAGTTGATTTTCGATAATTGCAGAGTGCCGAAAGAAAATATGTTGGGTAAGTTGGGTGAAGGCTTCCAACAATCGATGTATGTACTCGATGGCGGAAGAATTTCAATCGCATCTTTGGCTTTAGGAATCGCGAAAGGTGCTTATGACGCATCAGTTAAATATTCTAAAGAAAGACAACAATTCGGAAAGCCAATCTCCGAATTTCAGGCTATTTCTTTCAAACTTGCAGATATGGCGACACAGATAGAAGCTGCCGAATTACTTACATTCCATGCGGCTTCGATGAAAGACAAAGGGATGAAAACAACCAAAGAATCTGCGATTGCCAAGTATTATGCTTCCGAAGTCAGCGTGAAAGTATCGACCGAAGCCATACAGATCTTTGGTGGTTACGGATATACAAAAGATTTCCCTGTCGAGAAGTTTTACCGCGATTCTAAACTCTGTACTATTGGCGAAGGTACTTCCGAGATACAGAAGTTGGTGATTTCCAGAGAAATATTGAAATAATCAATAATTTGGAGTTTCGAGTATTGTGTATTACCTTTGCATCCCAATAAAAAATTCATATTCCTGATGATTATTATTCCAGTCAAAGACAACGAAGCTATCGATCGCGCTCTGAAGCGTTTCAAGAAAAAATTTGAGAAAACCGGCGTGGTTCGCAAGTTGCGTGCACGTCAGGCATTCGAGAAACCTTCAATTACACGCAGAACCGAGATCAAGAAGGCTGCTTATCGTTCGCAGATGCTTAAGAAGGAAATGGACGCTTAAAAGCCCATTATTCTTAACAAGTTCCTGTTATAACTTTTCTCTTTCATCTCAATTACTCACGGTTTTCAAGGTATTTTTATGCACAGTAAAGACGCGGCAGTTCGTGTTCTTTCATCGTATCTATTCAGGCTGTGAATATTACACAAGACAAGCATTTTCAGAGTTTTATCAGCTATATCCGTTTTGAAAAGCGGTTTTCGGCGCATTCTGTAACCGCCTATTTCAATGACCTCTTACAATTCTATGTCTTTCTTAAAACAGACTTCGAAATAGAAGATATCACGGAGGTACAGCACCCCTTCATACGTTCATGGATCGCGGGAATGATGGAAACTGAGATCACTCCGCGCAGTATCAACCGTAAAATTGCGACACTCAGAGCATATTTCCGGTTTTTGGTTAAACAGGGAGTTTTTCAACAAAGTCCTATGACCAAAATTGTTGCTCCGAAAACCTCGAAACGTCTGCCGGTTTATGTAGATGAAGCCCGCATGGACAAGCTCTTTGACGAAAATGCATTCGAAAAAGGTTTTGAGGGTGATCGCGATCGGATGATCATCGAGCTTTTTTATGCCACAGGTATGCGTCTCTCAGAATTGATCGGATTGAAGCTGGATTCTCTCGATCTGAATAAATGTCAGGTTAAAGTACTTGGAAAAGAAACAAAGAAAGAATCATTCCGTTTACTGATGAGCTTCGCAACTCGCTTCGTAATTTTGTCCATGTGAGAAATTCAAATCTACCCTCCGTTCAAACTGATTTTCTTTTCACCCGGATTACAGGTAAACAAATGTATCCGAAACAGGTTTATCTCATGGTGAAAAAACATTTGAATACCGTTACCTCTCAGGATAAGAAAAGTCCCCACGTTCTAAGACATTCATTCGCAACCGCCATGCTGAATGAAGGCGCGGATATAAATGCGGTGAAGGAACTTCTTGGTCACGCGAATCTCTCGGCAACACAAATATATACACATAACAATATCGAAAAACTAAAACGTTCGTATAAGCAAGCACATCCAAAGGCATAATTTAATCCGTCATGAATGACGGGGCTAGTGATATACTAAATTTATATATAACTTATGAAACTCAAAGTTCAATCCATTCACTTCGACGCAGATCAGGTGCTTCTAGATTTTATTCAACTCAAAATGAATAAACTCAAACAATATTTTGACGGTATTCTTACGGGTGAAGTTTTTCTTCGTCTCGAAAAGAATAAGATTGCAGACAATAAAGTGGTCGAAATAAAATTACATATCCCCGGAAACGAATTGTTCGTAAAAGAACAATGTAAAACTTTTGAAGAAGCAACAGATCTTGCTGTTGAATCGCTAACCCGTCAGATCACGAAACACAAAGAGAAGATGAGGAGGGAGTAGGTTTAGCTATGAGCTATGAACTATAAGCTATGAGTTCTTTTTATTAGAAGCCTTACTCAATTGTGACATTTGTGTATTTCTTGAAATTTTATTACCTTGCTCTTCCAAATTTTATAGCTCATAGCTCATAGCTCATAGCTCATAGCTCATAGCTCTTTTTCGTCGCTCTTCTCATTATCACTACTCCGGCGATCACAAACGGAATACTAAGTAGTTGTCCCATATTCAACGCCATGTGGTCTTCGAAATCGACTTGACTTGCTTTCAGAAATTCCATAAAAAAACGCATGGTGAAAATCAGGATTAAGAATAATCCGGTGTTCTTTCCGTCAATCTGTTCTGCAGGTTTTCTTCTGTATGAATAAAGAAGAAATACGAAGAATATTGTGTACATAATTGCTTCATATAATTGAGCCGGATGTCGGGGAAGAAGGTCATGTCGCACAAAAATAAAAGCCCATGGAACATCCGTTACTTTGCCGACTATTTCAGCATTAATCAGATTTCCGGTACGGATGAATAATCCGGATAATGCAACAACAATTACCACTTTATCAACAATCCAAAGGTAGGGCCGTTTGCTGACTTTTTTTGTATATATATATAAAGCTGTAAGAATTCCAATGGCTGCGCCGTGACTTGCCAAACCTCCTTGCCAGATTTTAATAATTTCGATCGGATGTGCAAGATAATATTCCGGTTCGTAGAAAAAACAATGACCCAGACGCGCTCCTACCAATGTTCCTATTACAACATAAATCAGCAGGCTATCAAGCTGAGGAAGAGGAATATTTTCCCGCTTGAATAATCCCTGCATAATTTTATAACCGGAGAAAAACGCAGCGGCGAATAGAAGTCCGTACCACCTGAGTTGGAAATCTCCTATATGAATTGCAGGATCAACGTCCCAGCGAATGAATGCCAGCACCTACGACTTCAGTTTTTTTAGTTGCTCTTTCACCATGTCTTTATGTACCAATAAAGTCATGATTTTTAATTTGACATAATCTTCATGGAAAAAATAATATCCGAAATTCTTGCTGTCTTTTCCGCAATTACGTGAACCGGCTCCTGAATCTTTTATGAGATACCAGTCTTTTCCATCGACTTCTTTGTAGCCAACTAAAGCCATTCCGTGATCATCGGTAGTACTTCCATTGCTGAATCTGAATTGACGGGCATATTCATCAATATATTCGGATGGAATATCAAATGAAGGAACCAGCGCAACATTATTCAGTCCGTCGAAACCTGCTTCCGAAACATCTCCGCCGACAAATAAACTATACCCGGCTCTGACTGATCTTTTTACAAGCGACATAAATTCATCGAGTGGCATATTAATATAATCTGCACTATGCCACCAATTATCGTCCACTTCATATTCAGCTTTCTCCCAATATGGTTTGCTCACAAGCGACATGATATCTATATAGTCATCGGGATTTAATTTCAGCACATTTTTCAAATAATCATCGGGCGACATATCCTTTCCCTTCACGGAAACTTTTGTCGGAGGTTCACCCATATAATGATTTAATATAGATTTAATAGTCGAAATTACATCAGTTTCATTCCACGCTCTTGCAGTTTTGACACCTGCTAAATAACTTCTCATTTCATCTATCATCACTGTATGATTATGAATAGTATGCCCGGGAAGTAAACCAGTATAATTTTCTTCCGGAACAATTCCATGTTCTTTATAGCATCTTTTCAATGCATTTGCTTCCGATCCTTCATCAAAAACAGAAACGCCACGTTGTTGTACGAATCTTTTTGCTTTGTCAACATATTCCCAATAAACCGTGTACATTTCAGAAAGTTTCACTTGCTGTTTTGTTTGACGATATATTTCTTCTTCGAAAAAAGAAGTGGTCGAATACGACCAGCAAGTCCCGGTCGATCCTTGCGAAACAGGTTGATTTGCCCAAACAGTCGTAAACTCATCGACCGATTTTGGAACATTCAGCGTAGATATATCGACTTTAAAAGAACGGGACACTTTTTTGGGCACATCTTTCTCGTCTTGTTCTGCAATCCCTTTCTGAATATTATTTTGATAATATCCGGGCTTCGATTCCCTGAAGATTGCTTTGTCTTTTGGCTGTTTGGTCTGCGCAAATGCTGCAACAGTCATGCAGGCGATCAGCAAAAATGCTGATCCAAGGTTTTTTATCGATCTCATGTTGGTTGTGTTGTTTTGTTTGGAGCGCAAATATCCGAATAAATTAGGGATGATTCGTGCCAATTAGTGAAATTAGTGTCTTACTTTTGAGCCGAATTACAAATCCGGCAGCTAACTGCTTTTCAAAATATGATTCGCGCAGATATTTCCTTAAAATCGTACAATACTTTTGGAATCGATGTTTCAGCTCATCGTTTCGCGGAAGCTGTGAGTACCGACGATTTTAAGTCTATCATGCGGAGTTCCGACGTGAAAGGCTTGCCTATACTCATTCTTGGTGGGGGCAGTAATATCCTTTTCCGAAGCGAATTTCCGGGAATTGTCATTCTGAACAGTATCAGGGGAATAGAAACGAAACTCACAGGCGATGGGCATGTGATCGTGAAAGCAGGTGCAGGCGAAATCTGGCACGAATTGGTCATGTTCTGTGTTTCAAAAGGGTTTGGTGGAATAGAGAACCTGAGTCTTATTCCGGGAACTGTGGGTGCGGCTCCTATTCAGAATATCGGGGCTTATGGTGTCGAACTAAAAGACGTATTCGTCGAGCTCGAAGCTTTGGATATTAGTTCGCTTGCCCATCAGAATGAGATTGGTCATTCAGGTGGGGGTGAAAAATGTCTATTCTCTAAGGCAGATTGCAAATTCGGATATCGCGACAGTGTCTTCAAACGTGAAAGTAAAGGTAAATACCTCATCACGTCGGTTTCGTTTCGTCTCACCACACAAAATCATCAATTAAATACTGCTTATGGTAGCATTCCTGATGAACTTAAGAAGATGGGCGAGGAACCTTCAATTGATTCAATCAGCGAAGCGGTTATCCGAATCCGGAAAAGCAAATTACCCAATCCTGAAGAAATTGGTAATGCCGGAAGTTTTTTTAAAAATCCGGAAGTTGATTTGAATTTATTTGAATCAATTAAAATTAATTTCCCCGAAATAGTTGCATATCCTGCTTCCGAAGGTAAAATGAAACTTGCTGCCGGTTGGTTGGTCGAGAAATGTGGATGGAAGGGCAGGAGGGAAGGCGATGCAGGTGTTCATGAAAAGCAGGCATTGGTGCTAGTTAATTATGGAAATGCAACGGGCGCAGATATATATAATTTGGCGATGAAAGTACAGACATCGGTTTTTGAAAAGTTTGGGGTGAAGTTGGAGCCGGAAGTAAATCTCGTATAGTGCAAGACACACCCCGTCACTTCGTGACACCCCTCTCGAGAGGGGAATTAGATCGTGAGTCTATTTTGATTTATTGCTTTTTAATATGATAAAAGATAGAAAATATTATCGAGATAAAACCACAATTTATTCCCCTCTTGAGGGGGGAATTAGACCGTGAGTCTATTTTGATTTATTGCTTGTTAATATGATAAAAGATAGAAAATATTATCGAGATAAAACCACAATTTATTCCCCTCTCGAGAGGGGACAAAGGGGTGTCTGTTCATATTTTGTGAAATAAATTTAAGCAAAAAAATACATAAAAAATTATTTTTAGTTCTTACATAGGTTATAAATTCATATAATTTAATTCCCACCATCCGAGCGTATCGTAAGTACCATAACTCCTAATCTCTTTGATTTGTATAACACTGTCATTCTTCATACGAATTTCTGAAGGATTAATCCCAATTTATTTTCTTTTTTCGTGCTGTCAAGACTATTTATACTTGTGGGGGTATCTCCTTCATTGCGAATGTCATTTCCACACGAAACGGAGACTATAAGAACAATTATTAGGGATAATAGTTTCATGATCTTCTT
>JAHEYM010000127.1:3665-9602 GCA_023251595.1 Bacteroidota bacterium | reverse complement strand
GATATTCCAAGAAAATCAACCAAAACATAATCGTACCGAGACAACTATACCAATTATGTACAACCTATACGTACCAAAAAGCCATCAAAAACTAAAATTGACTTTTTGAGGGGCGACTATTCAAATAGAAAAGCACAGATCCTGGTAAAAGAAGATCTGTGCTTTTCTTTGCCATCTCCCGAAAAAACGGGTCAAGCTGTAGGCAAACAATTTTGTTTATTCATTGCTCCTGACAACTTTAATAATTTTTCGCTTATCTCCCTGCAATACTTCAACAAAATAGATTCCCGACGCGAGGGACGATTGGAACATCTGTGACGTCTGCAATTCTGTTGAAATGTTTACAGGGAAGTTTTCATAAGTATATATCTTTCTTCCGGTGATATCATATATATTTAATTGCGCCGCTGAAGTTTCATCCGAAGTAAATAATATATTTAATATTTCGGAGAATGGATTTGGATATGCAGAGAGTTCCACAAGCTTACTAACCGAACCGATCCCTGAGCCGGTCGAAGGGGAATCAGGATCAGAATTACGTGAAAGTGTGATCGGAGTTGTGACTGTACATACCGATCCCCATGGACAATATACTCCATTGATTTTTGCACGGACTTTTACGTCATAAGTTGTGGAAGCAAGTAAACCTGTGAAATTGGTCATCCTGAAATTCGTAGTTGAACCCTTTGTAACAGTTTGATTGTAGCCTAATCCCGCATTTACAACATTGACATCATAATTACTTGCACCCGAAATATAATCATAATAGAGATTGTTTGTCATCGCTACCAATGTCGTATTACAGGAAATAGTTGCAAGCTCTGTAATTGGACCAATAGGTGTAGTAACTGTACAGATGCTTCCAAAAGGACCATAGACACCATTTATCTTTGCCCTCACTTTTACATCGTACGTCGTGCCGAATGCAATCCCCGTGAAATTGGTCATCCTGAAGACCGTCGTTGCTCCGACAGTGATTGTTTGATTATAACCAAGAGAAGAATTTACAACATTTATGTCATAATTCGTTGCGTAGTCAATCCAGTTAAAATACAGATTGTCGCTCATTGAAGCAAGTGAAATACCACAATATGCTGTGGCAAGTTGGGTAATAGGCGCAGGTGAGGTGGTTATCGTACACACAGATCCGAATGATCCCCACACTCCTCCAACCATAGGACGCACCTTTACATCATACACGGTTCCGTAGGCAATACCCGGGAAATTGGTCATTCTGAATACAGTTGCCGCTCCAACTATATAGCTCTGATTATAACCAAGTGCAACATTCGTTGCGTTAATCTCATAATTAGTAGCTCCTGAAACCCAATCGAAATACAGGTGATCATTCAGTGTTGTCAGGGTGATGTTACAATATGCTGAATTTAATTCGGTACAGGTTATCGCATCGACAACTACCGTTTGATTTGCGGAATTGATGCAACCATTTCCATCTGTATATGTATAGGTAATCGTATGTGGTCCTACAGTCGTGGACGCAGCATTAAAAACTCCGCCACTTACTCCTGCTCCGCTATATACACCGCCCACAGGTGAACCTCCTGTTAACGTCAATTGATAGTTTCTGCAAACAGTTGGTATAGGATCAAACGTCACTGTTGGTAACGGATTTACTGTGAGTACCATCGCATCCGAAGCAGAACAGCCGGTAGCAGTCGTTGTTGCAGTGACTGTATAAGTTGTTGTGGAAGTTGGATTCGCAGTTGGGTTTGGAACGATGCTGCTCGTGAGATTTACAGAAGGTGACCAAGAATATGTATTCCCTCCCACTGATCCTGATCCGATGACTGTGCTTCCACCGGTGCAATAGGATTGATCGATACCTGCATTAGCTGTCGGGACAGGATTAACATTTACAACTGCTGCCTCTGTATTTGTGCATCCTGTTGCTGTTGTTGTTACCGTAACTGTATATGTAGTAGTTGATACAGGATTTGCTGTCGGATTAGATACCATGCTGCTTGTTAGGTTTGCAGACGGTGACCATGAATATGAATTTCCACCCACGGCTGCTGCACCAATGCCGATACTTTGTCCTACGCATATTGTTTGGTCAAAACCTGCGTCCGCAACCGGTAACGGATTCACTGTTACTGCAACTGTATCTGTACTAGTACAACCTGTTGCAGTGGTTGTAACTGTAACTGTATATGTAGTGGTCGATGATGGATTTGCTGTCGGATTGGAAACAAGTGGATCACTAAGTGAAGTCGAAGGTGACCAGGAATAGGAATTTCCACCTACTACTGCTGATCCAATTTGAACAATTCCACCTTGACAGAGAGTCTGATCCGTTCCTGCATCCGCAAGTGGTAATGGATGGACAGTTACTGAAACTGCATCTGTAGCTGTACAACCCGTTGCCGTGACCGTGACCGTAACTGTATATGTAGTGTTTGAAGCAGGTGTTCCGGTCGGGTTCGACGAAGCTGCATCGTTTAATGTTCCCGCATTATCCCAACTATAAGTATTTCCGCCAACAGCACTTGTCCCAATGGTCACGCCTTGTCCAGCACAAACTGTTTGATCAACACCCGCATCTGCTGTCGGTAACGGATTTACTGTTACGATAACTGCATCGGTACTCGTACAACCGGTTGCAGTTGTTGTAACCGTAACTGTATATGTAGTTGTTGATGCAGGGAAAGCAAATGGATTCGAAGCAGAAGGATTACTTAATCCTGTAATCGGAGACCACAAATAAGTATTGCCAGCCACTGACGAAGAACCAACTGTAGTTACCCCTCCTGCACAGATTGTCTGATCAACACCTGCATCTGCCGTTGGTAACGGATTGACAGTCACTGTCACAGCGTCTGTCGAAATACAACCCGTAGCGGTCACGCTTGCCGTGACCGTATAAGTGGTCGTAACCGCAGGGGCTGATGTCGGGTTAGATAAAGTGGCATCGTTGAGCGATGCCACATTATCCCAACTGTATGTATTTCCGGCAACAGCCGTATTCCCAATGATCACACCTTGTCCCACGCAAACCGCTTGGTCTATTCCTGCATCTGCGACTGGCAACGGGTTGACCGTTACCGTCACCGCATCTATCGAAGTACAACCTGTAGCGGTCACGCTCGCCGTGATCGTATAAGTCGTAGTAACCGCAGGCGTTGCCGTCGGATTGGATAAGGTTGCATCATTGAGCGAGCCTGCATTGTCCCATAAATATGTATTCCCCACAACAGCAGTATTCCCAATTGTCACACCTTGTCCCACGCATTCAGACTGATCTATTCCTGCGTCAGCATTCGGAAGTGGATTCACCGTTACAGTAACTGCATCGGTCGAAGTGCATCCTGTTGCAGTTGTTGTTACCGTGACCGTATAAGTTGTGGTAATTGCAGGAGTTGCTGTTGGATTGGATAATGTGGCATCGTCAAGCGTACCAGCATTATCCCAACTGTAAGTATTCCCAGCAACAGCATTAGTCCCGATAGTCACAACTTGTCCCACACACATAGCCTGATCTGATCCAGCGTCTGCTGTCGGTAGCGGATTCACTGTTGCTATAACTGCATCTGTAGAAGTGCAACCCGTAGCGGTCACGCTTGCCGTGACCGTATAAGTCGTAGTAACAGCAGGTGTTGCTGTTGGGTTGGATAAAGTGGCGTCGTTGAGCGTACCGGCATTATCCCAACTGTAGGTGTTTCCACCAATAGCAGCAGCACCGATGATCGTATTTTGCCCAAGGCAGATAGGGCGATCAACTCCTGCATCGGCAATAGGTGAAATGCAATTACAATTCAGACTAAAAGAAGCAGTATTATCAATGTTGCCACCGCCGACGGTCCAATTGGCAGTTGACCAGGCAACATTATCCACTTGTATGCAAGTAAGAGAAGGGTTCTGGCTTGCAAAAATACCTAAACTTGTATTGTTACCATTGGCTACATTTAAACTACTAAGGGAATTAGTGAAACAAACCAAAGTATTAAGAATCGCATTTTGGCTCATATCTAACGTAGTTATGGAATTACTGTAACACTCTAAATGAGTAAGAGCCGTGTTGAAGCTTACATCTATACTAGTTAAGAAATTACTATTACAATTCAAATAATCAAGAGCCGCGTTGTTACTTATATCCAAGGTACTTAGGGAGTTGTGTTCACAAACAAGATGATTAAGAGCAGCGTTTTGACTTAGGTCCAGACTGCTGATAGAATTACCACTACAATCCAAATAAGCAAGAGCAGTATTGTGGCTCACATCTAAACTACTTAGGGAATTGTAGTCACAATCTAAATAGATAATAGCAGTAAAGGCTTCGATACCGGTTAAATCAGAAATGTTTGAACTTTGAACGGCAATTACACCCGTGTAGGCAGCCGCTTCCGAGACCTGTATTTCTGCATCACTATTGGTGTTGATGGTTAAATCTGCAACGAGTGCAGCTTTAAAATTAACATCGGGAATATAGACGACAGGTGGAAACGCTCCTAAAATAAAGTAAGGGAATTTTTCTGTCTGATTATAGTATGAAATGCCTACGTTTGAACCGATTGGAATCATTGATGAATAAAACCCGGTACTGCCTGGGGCATCCAATGTAACAGGCGCATCCCATGCCGTGCCAGAAACATCTGTTGCACTCACATATTTCAAATCGGCAGTGGTGACATTCTGGTAAGAAATAGCCGGGTAACCGTTCACGACTTGAAGGGAAGCATACCGCCCAACGCTGCCTGTAACATCAATAGCGACCGGTGAAGCCCAGACAGTACCTGAAGCATCAGTGGCACGCACATATTTCAGATCGGTAGTGCCAATATTATAATAGGCAATAGCGGGGTTACCATTCACGATTTGTAGGGAAGTACTACTACCTCCGTAAGTAGCATCAACAGTGATTGGTGCAGCCCAGGCCGATCCGGTGGCATCAGTAGCCCGTATATATTTCAATCGCAAAGCGCCAAGATCGCTATAAGAAATAGCTGGATTGCCGTTCACGATTCGAAGAGAAGTATAAGCCCCAACATTCGCCGTAGCATCGATCGTTATTGGTGCATCCCAGACCGTACCGGAAGCATCCGTGGCACGAACATATTTCAGATGACCGTTGGTTTGATCATAATAGGAAATCGCGGGGTTTCCGTTCACGATTTGAAGGGAAGTATAATCAACATAAATTCCCGTAACATCAATGGAAACAGGTGCAGCCCATGCAGTGCCTGATGCGTCGGTAGCTCGAACATATTTAAGTCCGTTACCCGAAAAATTGCAATAAGAAATAGCGGGGTTACCATTTACGATCTGCAATGATGTCGAACGGCTACCGCCGGCCGTCTGATCAACCGAAACAGACGCAGACCATGCAGAGCCCGAAGCATTCGTAGCTCTCACATATTTCAAACCATCACCATTATTTGATTTATAAGAGATAGCGGGATTGCCGTTCACGATCTGTAAGGAGGAATAATCTCCGACATCTCCAGTGTTTTGAATAGAGACTGGTGCTGACCATGTCGTGCCTGAAGCATCAGTAGCCCTCATATATCTCAGAAGAAACCCATTGCCAGAATTATAATAGTAATAGGAAACAGCAGGGATTCCATTTACGATTTGCAGGGAAGTGTATTGCGATTGATCTAAGTTTGAACCAATCAGGATAGGCGTGTTCCATGATGTACCCGAAACATCTATTGACCTGATGTATTTCAACCCACCGCCCGATTGAAAGTAGGAGATAGCAGGATTTCCATTCACGATTTGTAGTGAAGAATTTGCCCCGGTTGAACCCGTAGCATCTAAGGTAATAGACGTAGCCCATATTGTACCCGAGGCATCTGTTGCGCGAACATACTTCAAATCCTGATTGGGTACATCAAAATACGAAATAGCCGGGTTACCGTTCACAATTTGAAGCGAAGTATAATACACATCATATCCCGCAAGATCAATAGTAAGAGG
>JAHEYM010000127.1:0-3655 GCA_023251595.1 Bacteroidota bacterium | reverse complement strand
CAGACAGTTCCCAAAGCATCCGCAGCACGGACATATTTCAAACCATTATGATATCCACCACTATAAGAAATGGCAGGGACACCATTCACGATTTGCATAGAATTATACGGACCACAACCACTTGTAACGTCAATTACTTGTGGTGTTCCCCAAGTCGTACCCATCGCATCCGTAGCACGCACATATTTCAGGTCGTAATTGGTGTTATCGAAGTAAGAAATTGCAGGATTTCCATTCACAACCTGCAGCGAAGTATATTGCCCGACATCGCCTGTAACATCAACAGACGCCGGTGTTCCCCACGAACTACCGGAGACATCGTTTGCTCGCACGTATTTCAAATCATGATTTGTGTAGTCATAATAAGAAATGGCGGGATTACCATTCACTATTTGCAGGGAAGTATATTGCCCCACATCTCCTGTAATGTCAACCTGAACAGGCATTCCCCAACTTGTACCGGAAGCATCCGTTGAACGCACAAACATCAGGCTAGTATGAGTTACATTATAATATGAGATTGCGGGGTTGCCATTAACAATACATAAAGAACTAAATTGCCCGGCATCACCTCCAATACCATTGAGCGTTTCCACCAAAACTGGTGAACTCCAGGTTTGAGCATTTGTGTTCACCGATAGCAATAACGCTATCGCCATGAGAAATTGAGTAATTAGTTTTTTCATTTTGTTTTGGGGTTTTTGATTGTGATTAATTGATTGTGATTTTGTTGAAAAGTGAAATAATGAGCAATTCCCCCTCGGGAGGGGTTAGGTGTGTAATATTCAGAAGTTGAGGGATGATGATTCGAATTACTATGTTTGGATAGAGTTCAAAGAGCAGCGAACAAACTCATTATTTTTCAATGCTTTGTCGCCCAGAATCTCTCTGAAAACCTAACCTTAGCGGTGTAACATCAAAAATGACAGCCACAAATGTGGTATGTTTCATCCTTGCAAACTATGATATTTATCATGTAAAGCAAAACAGGTTTTATCACACGATAAATGACAGGCGCCATCCTCCCCCTGCCTCCGGCGAGGGAGACAGTAAAATGATCTGTGTATATGCGTGTTATCTGCGAGAAAACGAATTCATTTTCAAGATCTTCTTTAATGACAGCAGCAATGGATATTTCGTGTATGGAAAGAGATATTACTTAATGAAACGGGATATTACGGTTGTATCGAGGGTCACAACTCGGACGTCCATAGTCACGATGTGTTTTGCTTTGGTGAATGAGTCGATTGCAAAGGAAACTCTCTCATTGTTAATTCTTAATTTGTTTTTACGATTCTCTGAATCGTTTTGGAGTTCTTCTGCATAATTTCAATCAAATACATACCTGGTTCGAGGGACATTTGGGACATCTGGGACGTTTGTAATGAGGTTAAAATGTTTACTGGGAAGTTTTCATAAGTATATATCTTCCTTCCTGCGATATCATATATATTTAATTGTGCCGGTGAAGTTTCATCCGAAGTAAATAATATATTTAATATTTCGGAGAATGGATTGGGATACGCGGAGAGATTGTACACTCCTCCCCCTGCCCCCTCCAGAGGGGGAGAATTTAATGCGTCCGGATCAGAACTGCGCGAAAGTGTGACAGGTGTAGTTACTGTGCAAACGGAACCGTAAGGACCATACACTCCGTTGATTTTTGCACGGACTTTCACATCATATATTGTTGATGGGAGAATGCCTGTGAAATTCGTCATCCTGAAATTTGTGGTTGAACCCTTTGTGACGGTTTGATTGTAGCCTAATCCAATATTTACAACATTGATGTCGTAATTGCTTGCGCCGGAAACGTAATCATAATAGAGATTATTCGTCATTGCTACCAATGTTGTATTACATGAAACGGTTGCCAGTTGTGTCGTCGGACCTACAGGTGTTGTTATAGTACAAATACTTCCAAATGGACCATACACACCATTTATTTTTGCTCTCACTTTGACATCGTATGTCGTGCCGAATGCAATCCCCGTGAAATTGGTCATCCTGAAGACCGTTGTTGCTCCGACAGTGATTGTTTGATTATAACCAAGAGAAGAATTTACAACATTTATGTCATAATTCGTTGCGTAGTCAATCCAGTTAAAATACAGATTGTCGCTCACTGAAACAAGAGAAATACCACAATATCCTGTAGCAAGTTGAGTAATGGGAGCAGGTGATGTGGTTATCGTACATATAGATCCGAATGAGCCCCATATTCCTCCCACCATTGGTCGCACCTTCACATCATACGTCGTTCCATAAGCAATACCCGGGAAATTGGTCATCCGGAACACGGTTGCAGCTCCCACAATATAAGATTGATTGTAACCAAGTGTTGTGTTTGTTGCATTAATCTCGTAATTTGTAGCACCCGGCACCCAATCGAAATAAAGATGGTCATTCAATGTCAATAATGTGATGTTACAATATGCGGAATTTAATTCAGTACACGCAACCGCATCGACCACTACGGTTTGTGTTGCGAAATTACTGCAACCGTTTCCATCTGTATATGTATATGTAACAGAATGAGTACCAACACTTACTGATGCTGCGTTGAAAACACCGTTGCTTACACCTACTCCACTATATACCCCGCCGACCGGAGACCCGCCTGTTAATGTTAATTGATAATTTCTGCAAACTGTCGGAATTAGTGCAAATGTAACTGTTGGGAGAGGGTTGACCGTAACGGTTACCGAGCCCGCCGAAGTGCAACCCGTAGCGGTCACGCTTTCCGTAACTGTATATATAGTTGTAACGAGTGGAGTTGCTGTTGGATTTGAAATATTTGGATTATTCAGCCCCGTAGTTGGGAACCAGGAATAAGTATTTCCAGCAACTGAAGCCGATCCAATCGTAATACCCTGACCAAGACAAACACTGCTGCTTATACCTGCACTAGCTATTGGTAAAGGATTCACCCACACGACCGTTCCATCCGAGGCAGTGCAACCGGTGACTGTATTTGTAACCGTCAATTGATAGTGCATATTTGAGGGCGGCGTTGCAACCGGATTTGAAATGGTTGAATCATTTAATGTAATACCGGGATCCCATGCATAAGTATTTCCGCCAACAGGTGTGGTTCCGATAGTCACACTCTGTCCCTCACAGATGGTTTGAAAACTGCCTGCAACTGCCGCAGGCGAGGGATTCGCAAATATAGTTACATCATCTGTACTTGTGCAACCTGCGCCTGTACTGACCGTAAGTGTATATGTATAGGTGGAATTGGGTGAACAGGTTGGATTCGAGACAGAAAGATTTCCAATATTTCCACCGTTCGCCCATGTATAGAATTCACCGGGATTGGATGAAGAACCGATGGTCGTAGTTTGTCCATCACAAATTGTCTGATCCGGTCCTGCATTCGCAGGGTTTGGGAGCGAATTCACCCAAACATTCACAAAACCTGATGCAGTACAACCTGTAGCAGTCTCTGTTACGATAACTGTATATGTAGTATTCTGAGAGGGGCTTGCGGTAGGATCGGACCGGGTATAATCATCCAGCGTACCACTATTGTTCCAGCTAAACGTATTTCCTGCGACCGGGGGACTTCCGATGGTTACACTTCCTCCCACACACATTACCTGATCATTTCCTGCGCTTACAACTGGTGGTGGATTGACGGTTACGGTAACAT
>JAHEYM010000126.1 GCA_023251595.1 Bacteroidota bacterium | reverse complement strand
CCACCGGAACAGCAGTCGGACTTGGGGACGATGGTCAAACCGGTGCCTTACCAATCGGATTTACATTCTGTTTCTTCGGGAATACATATACGCAATTCTATATATGTTCTAATGGCTGGATCGGATTCTCTGCCGGACAAAATACTACTTATGTTGTTGGCGCCATTCCCAATGCCACCTACGCACGTAACACGATTATGGGTCCCTGGCAAGACATCAATCCCGGAGCCGGTGGTACTGTACGCTATGCCTTATATGGGACAGCGCCGAACCGTCGTATGGCAGTTTCTTACTTAAACGTGCCGATGTACTCTTGCACAGGAACACTTTTCACCGGACAAATTACGATTTACGAAAGCACAAATATCATTCAGAATTATATTCAGACAAAGGGAATTTGTGGTTCCTGGGTTGGCGGACTTGCCGATCAGGGTCTTCACAACTCAACTGGTACCGTAGCAATTACCGTCCCTGGTAGAAATGCAACACAATGGTCTGCTACCAACGATGGAAAACAATATACGCCAAGTGGTGTTTCAACCTATACCGTCAATTGGTATATCGGCGCAACTTTAGTCGGAACCGGAAACAGTATCACTGTTTCTCCAACTGTCACCACAACTTATACTGCAACTGTCACTTTCCTATGTAATTCCAATGTTTATTCTGACGATGTAATCGTGACCGTTGGCGGTGTTACCGCATCGATTACATCTCAAACAAACGCGAGTTGTAATCCGGGAAACGATGGTACTTTAGCATGTGGTCCCGTCGGGGGAAATCCTCCTTATACCTATTCGTGGAATACCGCTCCTGTTCAAACAACACAAACTGCCTCGGGTCTTGGAGCTGGCACTTACACCTGTACCGTTACTGATGCTGCAGGTTGCACTGCAACGGCAATTGTCACCATAACACAACCACCTGCCGTTACTGCCGTAATTTCAGCTCAGACAAATCCAAGTTGTAACGGAAATTCAAATGGTAGCGCAACGGTCACTCCCGGTGCGGGTTCCGGTGGATTTACCTTCTCATGGAATACCGTTCCCATTCAGACAACCGCAACTGCAACGAATCTTCCTTCCGGTACATATACAGTTACGGTGACGGATAATGCCGGTTGTACGGCAACGGCAACAGTCACTTTGACGCAGCCCGGGGGACTTGTCCTCGCGATGGCTGTTCCAACCAACGTTTCATGTAATGGTGGGAATAATGGAAATGCAACTGTAAATCCCGCAGGAGGAACATTGCCTTATACATATTCGTGGACAACGGTTCCTATTCAGACCACACAAACTGCAAATAATCTTTCTGCAGGTACATATACAGTTACCGTTACAGATTTAAATGGTTGTTCATCCACGGCGAATGTTACAATAACACAACCGGCGGTTTTAACATCGAGTATTTCTGCCCAAACAAATGTAAGTTGTTTTGGCGGAAATAATGGAAGTGCAACTGTTTCACCGCTTGGTGGAAATGGTACATATACATATAGCTGGAATTCTGCTCCGGTACAAACAACGGTCACCGCAAACAATTTAACGGCTGGAAATTATGTTGTTACAACGACCGATCAGCTTGGTTGCACAACGACTTCTTCTGTCACCATCACACAACCTCCTGCACTTGTAATTTCTCTGACCTCCCAAACGAATGTGAGTTGCAACGGAGGTAATAACGGAACCGCTACCGTTTCGTCTGTAGGTGGAACAGGAGTCGTTACTTTTTCATGGAACACCGCGCCTCTTGCACAGGTTGGTCCCACAGCATCGAATTTATCTGCGGGTAACTATACAGTTACCGCTACAGATGCAAATGGATGTACGGCTACATTTAACGTCACGATAACGCAACCAACACTCGTCACGATTACTTTTGTGAGTCAGGTGAATGTAAGTTGTTCAGGGCTGAGCGATGGAACCGCAACTGTCACTGCCGGCGGTGGAACAGGCGCGATTGTCGTTTCATGGAATTCTGTTCCGGCACAAAACGGGTTGACTGCAACCGGTCTTCCTGCAGGAACTTTCACAGCCACTGCGACCGATGCTAATGGTTGTACTGCAACTTTGAATGTAACGATTACACAACCTGCAGGTATGGCTACGTCTATTTCTGCATTTACCAACGTTTCGTGTTTTGGTGGAAATGATGGTAGTGCAACAGTTTTAACGAATGGAGGAAGCGGAACTTATCTATATAGTTGGAACACAGTCCCAATTCAGACAACTGTCACTGCAACAACATTAACAGCCGGTACATATACATGTACAACGTCGGATGTAAATGGCTGCACCATCATGGCGAACGTGACGATTACACAACCTGCGGTGCTTACCTCCTCAATGATTAATCAAACCAATGTTTCGTGTAATGGAGGAAATGATGGAACTGTAACAATTTCTGTTGTGGGTGGAACAACTCCTTATGGTTATTCCTGGACAAATGGTCAAACCGTTGCAACAGCTACAAATCTTTCTGCAGGAACTTATTCATGCACAGTGACCGATGCAAATGGTTGTACACTTGCTGCCGGTGTTGTAATCACTCAACCGACACTTCTCACCATAACACTTTCGACGCAAACGAATGTGAGTTGTTTCGGGGGAACAAACGGTACGGTTACCGTTACAACCGGTGGCGGAACAGGCTTAACGAATGTAAGCTGGAATACAGCTCCTGTGCAAAACGGATTGACTGCTTCAAATCTTCAGGCGGGTAACTATATAGCTACGGTGACGGACGCAAATAATTGTGTCGCGACATTAAATGTTACGATTACAGAACCTGTACTTTTAACGGTGGCGATTTCTGCTCAAACAAATGTTTCCTGTTTTGGGGGAAGTAATGGTACGGCAACTGCAACACCTGCGGGTGGCACAGGAGCAATGCAATATTCATGGAATACAAATCCGGTTCAGAGTGGTTCCATTGCAACTAATTTAACCGCAGGAAATTATTCGGTGGTTGTAACTGATGCACACCTTTGTACAGCAACTGCGAATGTAACAATTACTCAACCGACTCCCTTAATTTCTGCAGTTACCACCCAAACAAATGTTTTATGTTTTGGTGGAAATAATGGTTCGGCAACCGTGAATGTGAATGGTGGAACTGCACCAATTGTCACTGCATGGAATTCAAATCCCGCACAAAACGGACTCACCGCTACAAATTTAACTGCAGGTAACTATATAGCTACCTCAACGGATGCAAATGGTTGTACGATAACATCAACTGTCACAATTACCCAACCACCATTGTTGACCGTAACAACAACTGTAAATCCTACATCTATATGTGAAGGTCAATCTGCAAATCTTGTTGCAAATTTTCTTGGTGGGAGTGGTGGTGTTACGTATATATGGACTCCGGGAAATATGATTGGTCCGGGTGCAACAGTTTCTCCTTTAACGACTACACAATATACAGTTTCCGTAACCGATGGCAATGGCTGTAATGCAGTCTCAGCGCCAATTCAGCTCACTGTAAATCCTTTACCTGTTATTGCTGTCACACCTGATTTATTATTCGGTTGCGCACCATTGACGGTAAACTTCACCGATCAAACTGTTGTAACAGGCGGAAGTATTTCTTCATGGAGTTGGAATTTTGGAAATCATGCAACGTCCACTCAAACAAATCCATCTGCTACTTACGATAGTCTTGGAACATTCACGGTTTCACTCACGGTTGTTTCGAATGCAGGCTGTTCACAAGTAGCAACATTCGGAAATCTGATACGTGTATATCCAAAACCGGTTGCTTCGTTTACAGTTACACCTGATCATCCTTCCGATTCCGATCCGAAAGTATATATGCACAACAGTTCGACACATGCAAATCATTATGTCTGGAATTTCGGTGAAACAACTTATAATAATTCTGTTGAAGTAAATCCCGAATATACTTATCATGATGTCGGTAGTTACACGATTATCCTGATTGCTTCAAACCAATGGGGATGCGCTGATACGGCATTTGTTCAGGAAAATGTGTTACTCGATTTTAATTTCTATATACCCAATGCCTTCACTCCAAATGATGATGGTAAAAATGATACTTTTATTGGTTTTGGAAGAGGGGTCGTAGATTTTGAAATGGATATATTTTCGCGTTGGGGTGAACTGATTTATTCCACTACGGACATGAATTCTCCCTGGGATGGAAAATTGAGCGGAGGTTCCGACACCTGGAAAGAGGATGTATATGTATATATAATGAAAGTGAAAGATATCAGCGGAACCGATCATGCGTTTAAGGGAAAAGTGTCTTTGATTAGATAGACAATAATTTAAAAAATTCCCCTCTCGAGAGGGGTTAGGGGTGTGATATGTTTTTTTCTCCGGAAGGTTTTACTGAATATGAGTTAATTGATGCGGGTGGTTTCGAGAAACTGGAACGTTTCGGTACTTATATTCTTCGTCGACCGGAACCGCAGGCAGTCTGGAAAAAAACATTGGATGAAAGAGATTGGCAGAAACTTGCGCATGTGGTTTTTGTTCCTAAAACAAGTTCGTCTGGCAATTGGAATAAATTAAAAACGATGCCCGATCGTTGGGAAATTAAATATCGGTTGAATGGAGATGAAGATAAGTCCGATTCTGACAAAACCCTTCGTTTTCGTCTTGCACTAACAGGATTTAAACATGTCGGTATTTTTCCGGAACAGGCGGTGAACTGGAAGTATATATATAACGCGCTGCGAAACCCTGAATTGAAAAATCCATCTTTTCTCAATCTCTTTGCATACACGGGCGGTGCGTCGTTGGCTGCACGCGCAGCAGGAGCAGATGTAACACATTTAGACAGCATCAAGCAGGTGGTAACATGGGCGAACGACAACATGACACTCTCAGGACTCGATAACATTCGATGGATGGTTGATGATGCAATGAAATTTGTGAAAAGGGAAATTCGTCGCGGCAAAACTTATTCAGGCATTATCCTCGATCCGCCGGCTTACGGACATGGTCCGAATGGTGAAAGCTGGAAGCTCGAAGATCATATATTGGAGTTGGTAAATGATGTGGCACAACTCCTGAATCCCGAAAGACATTTTTTAATTCTGAACACTTATTCGCTGGGATTCTCTTCCCTCATCATTCAGAATCTTTTATCGGATGTGAAGAAAAAAGACGATAAATTATCTTCGGGTGAACTTTTCCTTCCATCAAAACATGGTGCCAAATTGCCGTTGGGCGTGTTTGGGATACTGAGTAACTTATTGGGTTAACGCATGAAGAATACGTTTTTGTTAGGTTTCATTTTAAGTTCTGTATTAGGATTTAGTCAAATAAAGACTGATTCCACCCAAAAGAAAATCTGGGGATTTGTTAAGTTTTACCCATTACAACTAACGGTTGGTGAAGTTCGAATATCTTATGAACAACCTATTATCAGACACTTGAGTTTGGAAATAAGTCCTGGTTACCTTTTTGGAATTGTACTTGGCGAAACAGATGGAGATATTGGCGGACCCGAAGCTAAAAACAGCGTTTCGACAGACTATAAAGGATTTGCAGTGAGAGGCAATCTTAAATTTTATACCTCTTGCAAAAAGGATCACGCAGGATTTTACTTTAGTCCTCTTTTACTATATAAGTCTGCACACTCTTCATGGCGTTCAGAGTTTTATCCATATAGTTTGAAAGCAACAACTGAAGATGTAAGGATGTGGAGCACACAATTTTTGATAGGATATAAAAATCAAAGAAAAATTGGAATAAGTTATGAACCCTATTTCGGTTTAGGTATAAAACACGTGCATTATTATATTGATTATCACAACCCTTCTCTGCCTGATAACTTTTGGTCTCGTCGTTTCGAATTCATGACCATTCAAATTGGAATTGCTATTGGGTATGCATGTGGGAGAAAATGAGTATTCTGAGAAAAACATTTCGCGCTCTGATGACAGTTTGATTACTTCTCCACTTAATCGTTTTTGCAAGAATGTTTTAGATAATGTGGAAATTTAGGTCAACATGATCTGTGGGAATCAGTGTGATCTGTGAGAAAAATATTTCGCGCGCAGATAGAGCAGATTACGGTTTTGCGGACTCTGAAGATTATCTTTTTTCGCAAAAATGCTTTGGATGAAAATCGACGGCAAGATAGTAATTTGGAGCGAAAAATCTGCGAGAACGCAGAGTTGGCATGGTGTTTCAATTCCCAGAATTTAGCTCAAAATTTCGGTCTAATGACCCTTTTCTGCTTGCAGTTTAATGAAAATGGGTTAAACACATGATAAATGTCATCTTTTTCGTGCCGTAGATTTACCACCTTTGTATTAGCATGATGAACATGAACCAAACGGGAGGGCATACTTTCCACGTCCCGGTAATGGGATTGGGCTACACGATCGACACCCCGGTTAAGATCGCCCACTTCGGACTCTCTTCAGTCATCTCAATCATTGAGGATGAACTCGTTGAAGCGATGCGGAAATTCTATTGCCAGTCCACAGGTCGGGAATATATATAGATTCCTGCAGAAAATGACGATCACAGGGCACTACGAATCACCGCTTATCTGAACCTCGTTTGCGATCTGGTCGAGCAACATACCGAGGATTTAAGACGCTTACCATTCGCTGCGGGCTCTGCTATTGTCAAATATTTCGAGATGTTACCCGACAATTGTTCCCTGAAACATCAATACAAACAGATGTTGGCTTTGGGTTACGGGGAAGAGAAAAATTCACTTCAGGAGAAATTAAGGACAAAAATAAAAGCAGGTTCGATCGATGTAAATATTATGTCGAAATTGGACAAACCGAATTTTACCAAAGATAATGCATTATTACCACCCGAATACAGCGATGCGCAAGCCGCTCTGAGAGGTTACGCGAAAAGCCGGTTACATTCATCGATTGTTTTTTCTGCGGGATTTAATCCACGTTTATATGCTTACGCAGAACAATTTGATGATTTCTTTCCCGACAAAAACGGGAAATTAGTTAAGAAAATAATTCTGAAAGTTAGTGATTACAGATCTGCAATTGTTCAAGGAAAAATATTTGCAAAAAAAGGATTATGGGTTTCGGAATTCAGAGTAGAATCAGGATTAAATTGCGGGGGACATGCTTTTGCCACCGATGGTTTATTATTAGGTCCGATTCTCGAAGAATTCAAAACAAATAAACAAATACTTGCCGACGAATTATTGGGAATTTGTAATGCAGCATTACTTGCAAAAGGAAAAGAAATATTTAATTCAACGCCTGAATTAAAATTGACGGTACAAGGTGGCATCGGAACATTCAACGAAGATCAGTTTTTATTTGAACATTATGAAGTGGATGGAACAGGCTGGGGAAGTCCGTTTTTATTGGTTCCGGAAGTGACCAATGTAGATGAAGCCACTCTGAAAGAATTATCGGTTGCAACAAAAGACGATTTCTATTTAAGCGATGCATCTCCATTGGGAATTCCTTTTAATAATTTCAGAAAAAGTTCTTCCGAAATACAAAGACTCATACGAATCGATAAAGGAAGACCAGGCAGTCCATGTTACAAAAAATTTCTTTCGTCGGATACAGAATTTTCGGAAACGCCGATCTGTACTGCATCTCGCGAATATCAATCGCTGAAGATTAAACAAATAAAAGAAAAACATCTTTCGGAAGCTGAGTATAAAGAAGCTTTTGATAAAGTGATTGGAAAGGATTGTTTGTGTGAAGGGTTGGGCGCGGCAGTATTGTTGAAAAATCATTTACATCCTGCGCATAATCTGAATGCAGTCGCGATTTGTCCGGGACCAAATCTCGCATATTTTTCGGGCATCTTCACGCTGAAACAGATGGCAGATCATATTTACGGAAGAATTAATTTATTAAATTCCGTGAAACGATCGAATATGTTCATCAACGAATTGGTTTTATACATTAATTATTTGATGAAAGAGCTCGGTAAAGAAACGGCCGCTTTTAATGCAAATAAAACCCGACAAATAGAATCTTTTAAACTCAATTTATTGAAAGGAATCGAGTATTACGGCGATCTGATAAAGGAAATGAAAAGAGAATCTTCTTCATATCTTTCGGAGATGAAAAAAGAATTAGATCATTATGCCACGATGATTCAGGGGATGCAGGTTCCTGCTTTTGTGCAATAGAGTTGTGAATCACCATGAAGGCACAGCCAAATAATTCTAACCACAGCGTTTCACTGAGTCAGGCCCAGAGTTTCACGGAGTAAAAAATAAAAATTGAATACCTTCAAATTAAAAACTCAGTGTAACTCTGTGAAATTAACTCAGTGAAACTCTGTGGTTAAATACGATCTACTGTCAACAGAGGATGTTGCAATCGCTATTTATGTGTTTATAGAAAAAAATATGGGAAAAGCGCTTCCCTTTGAGGCAAAACAGTACACCATTCTCGAAACATTAGATTATCCTAAACGCCGTTTTTCTGGCGCTAAAAAAATGAGATTGCCATAAACTGCAAAACTCGCTATAATTAACTAAATTTGTACATTATTCGGATCGGATAAGCTGCAAAGCCTCGGAAATGTACGAAAATCAAAAAATGTTAGCGAAACTACCTGGTTCTTAAAAATTTAGTTAAAATCATGTCTCATTACTCATTATCAATAAATTACGACCCAACAGATATAGCCGATATAGCCGATATAAACGAAATCAGTTTCGCTAAACGAGACAGCTCTCGTTTAGCGGTCGTTAGCGGCCATTGTCCAAAAACAAACAACAAACAAATATTATTTGACATTAAAACCATCAAGTATGAAAAATAAATCTTAATTAATGACAATTGCAATTATCAGCTATTGGAAATAAATTATAATTACGATACCTGCACAGCTGAAAACGGGAACAAAGAGTAGGCAAACAAATTTAAATCAAAATGAAAAACTTATTCTTTACAACAATTATTTGCATGATGGTATTTGGGCTGAGAGCACAGGATTTACGAGAGTTTCGTGACGAAAATAATAAATATGGGTATCAAACAAAAAATAAACAGGTAATCATTAAGGCTATCTATGAAAAGGCATATGATTTTTCAGAAGAGCTTGGCTGTGTTACACTAAATGGTAAAGTGGGTTATATAGATGCAACAGGGAAGATAATTATTCCTCTAGCGTATTTAGAAGGAGAGTCTTTTTCAGAGGGACTTGCCGCAGTTTCATTAAATAATAAATGGGGTTATATTGATAAAATGGGGAAGGTAATTATTCCTCTGCAATATTCTAAAGCACGTCATTTTGATGACGGGCGTGCGCAAGTTTGGACAGGTAATTATGGTGACTCTAAAGGTGGTTTTATAGATAAAACAGGAAAGGTAATAGTTCCAATTATTTATGATAATATAGCTCTATTTATAGATGGAAGAGTTAAAGCTCAGTTAAACGGAAAAAATGGAATAATCGATACAATTGGAAAAGTAATAGTTCCAATTATATATGATGATATTAGTTATTTTAAAGAAGAGCTTGCCGCAGTTAAGTTAAACGAGAAATGGGGTTTTGTAGATACAAATGGGAAGGTAATAGTTCCAATTATATATAATGATGCTAATTCTTTTAGTGAAGGGCTTGCCGCTGTTTCATTAAAAAATAAATGGGGCTATATAGATAAAACGGGTAAAACAATTATTCCA
>JAHEYM010000125.1:1004-9637 GCA_023251595.1 Bacteroidota bacterium | reverse complement strand
ATATTTAATCAGTTCAACCAGCGTCATCCCATGCCTTCGCTTTGCTACGGCAGGCAAGAGCGTTCCAACCTCGACACTGTGTATAAAAGATCTATTTAATGAAGTTGGCAAAAATTTCAGTTTTTATTTCATTTCTCTTTTTCGTTTTCTCATGCAAGCAAACTACTCAAAAAGAGAATAACAAAAGCAATCTTCCATCGAAACCGGCAAAAGATACCAACGCTTTTGTCATTGGATTTTATCAGGGCAATCTCACAGAGATAGATAAATATGATGTCTCAAAACTTACGCATCTCATTTTCTGTTTCACACATCTTAAGGGAAATAAAATGTGTCTCGACAGCAACAGAGATGAACTGGTACTGCAACATCTGGTTTCACTCAAAGAAAAACACCCGAGATTAAAAGTGTTGATTTCGCTTGGTGGGTGGGGTGGTTGTGAGACTTGTTCAGATGTCTTTTCCAGCAAAGAAGGCCGGATTGAATTTGTTCAATCAGTAAAAGAAATGCTTGTAAAATATAGTGCAGATGGAATCGATCTCGATTGGGAGAGTCCGGTGATAGGCGGATATAAAAACCATAAACATGCTAAAGTTGATAAAGATAATTTTACCGAATTGGTGAAGGAACTACGGAGTACACTGAATAAAAATCATCTGATTTGTTTCGATGCCAACTGCTTTGATGATTATTTGAAATACTCTATTGATTGGAAAAATGGGATGCCTTATGTCGATTGGGTAAATCTGATGTCCTACGGTCTCCCTGGCGATTCATCAGGATTATCAGCACATAATTCCGCATTATATTCATCCCGTTTTCAATATGAGTCTGCGGACAAAGGCGTTAGATATCTTGATTCTGTCGGTGTTCCGTTAAAGAAAATTATAATCGGGGCCGCTTTTTATGCTATTGCGTATGAGAATGTAGATTCAACGGATCATGGTCAACGACGCCGCGGAAAAATGCGAAATGATGTGATGTTCAAAAATATGGAGACTAAATATCCGGTGAGCGATGGATTTGAAGATTTCCGTGATACGGTTGCACAAGTTCCATATATGTATAGTTATAAACTAAGAACATTTGTATCTTATGATGACAGTCTTTCCGTCACTTTGAAAATGAGATACGCCATCGAACACAAATTGGGAGGAATTATGTTCTGGAAATTAAATGGAGATAAATATACAGAGGGTTTACTGGATGCTATTTATAGAGAAAAATTTATGAGTTATAAGTTATGAGGTATGAGTTATGAGCGTGTTAGCGGTTCTTTCACTCTTTCACTCTTTCATTTTCTCTTACACGTAACACCTAAATTACCCTTCATACCCAAACTCTTTCAAAGTGTCCGGATTATTTCGCCAGTCTTCTTTTACTTTTACGCGCAGATTGAGCATTACTTTTTTTGCGTTGAATAATTCTATATCTCTTCGTGCCAGCGTTCCTACACGCTTGAGCGATTCACCTTGATGTCCGATTAAAATTCCTGCCTGCGATTTCCGTTCCACAAAAATAATTGCGTTGATATGGATAATTTCGGGTAATACTTTATATTCCTCAATCTGAACTTCGACCGAATAAGGAATTTCCTGTTGATACCAATGAAATATTTTCTCACGAATTTTTTCTGCGGCAAAAAATCTTTCTGTCAAATCAGAAATTTGTTCTTTTGGAAAATAGGGTGGAGACTCAGGCAAATATTTCAAAACACCGGTTATAATTGGTTGGTGATTAAATTTGGTTTTTGCAGAAACAGGAATGATCATTTCCGGATTTAATCTTTCATGCCACTCCGCAACAATTTTTTCGAGCTTTGGTTGATCTATCAAATCAATTTTGTTGATTACAAGGATAACCGGAACGCCCGCAGCTTTGATCTTCAACAAAACATCTTCCTGGGTAAATTTCTCGCCGGCTTCTGTCACGAAAAGAATGATATCGGCGTCGATCAACGATGTTTCGATGAACTTCAGCATCTTCTCCTGCAGCAAATAAGTTGGCTTTAGAATCCCCGGTGTATCAGAAAAAACGATCTGATAATCGGGTTCGTTTATAATGCCGCGGATGGTGCGTCGCGTGGTCTGTATCTTATGCGAGACTATGGAAAGGTTCTCCCCGATGAGTAGGTTCATCAGCGTTGATTTTCCCACATTCGGGTTACCGATTATATTGACGAAACCTGCGCGGTGATTGGGCATGAAATTTATTTTCAACAAAGAAACACAAATAAGCCGAGAAATTCTACCTTTGCACCGCTTTTAAAAAGCGGATAGTGCGGGGTGGAGCAGTTGGTAGCTCGTTGGGCTCATAACCCAAAGGTCATAGGTTCGAGTCCTGTCCCCGCTACCAATAGTAGTTATAAACAACTCATTTACAGCGTTTTACAGCACTTTTCAGAATCTCTGTGTAAGAATTTGTATAAGAAATAGGGTCCCGATAGTAGAGCTACTTTTTTATGCTGAATATTAGGTAAAGTTCTGTTATTTTGATGACAGTTGAAAGATCAAACAGTCACACTCATTTCCGGTCAGAGGTTAGGTAATGAGGGATTTCACTCTGTGCTTGAATTTAGGTGTGTTGAGCAATGAAACATTTGCTTAAATTTGCAACCTAACAATATAAAAATATCAGGCAATGAACCCAGCATTACTCGTAATAGATGTTCAAAACATCTACACTAACAAAAAATCCGAGTTGTTTTGTGCGGACTCCAAAGCAACTGTAAAGCGAATCAATCAAATCATTGATTCCTTTGAGAAAAAGAAACTCCCAATTCTTTATGTTCGACACGTTCACAAAGTAGATGGTAGCGACTTGGGAAGAATGTTTGATTTTGCTGGACCAGCAGAAGATTTTAACTTCAAGGATAATTCAACTGAAGTTGAGTACGATAAGAATCTCAAAATTGTGAAAAGTTCTCTTGAGTTCAAAAAAAACAGATACTCAGCTTTCATCGGAACCGACCTTGACACTTATTTGAAAAAAAAGAATGTTGAGACTCTTGTTATAGTCGGATTTATGACTAACTTCTGTTGTGAATCAACTGCGAGAGATGCGCATGACATGGATTATTTCATTGACTTCATAACGGATGCTACTGGTGCGCCTGCATTAAGTAATAAATTGAATGAGGAAGCAATTAGAAAAAGTGTTTCTGAATTTTTGGCGGCTGGGTATGCTCAAGTTTTTTCAACCAAAGATTATTTGAAAAACATTTAATGCAGACATCGCTTAATCAGCAAGAGAATTCGCAAAACTTAAAGAAGCTTTTTACTTATTTATTAGAATCATGTTCCGAAGAAGGATTTTGGAAAGATTCTGACACAGGTTGGGCTCCTATTATGACAACTATATGTTGTGAGCTGTTTTTTAATGCTGGAGCAACTTTAAACGATAAGTGGTATGTTTTGAGTAATGGAATTTCAAAGGAACTTTCATTTAAAAACTGTGTTCAATTTCTTAATGATAGTATCAATGCCGATGGCAGTTTCGGTTCTGACTTATGGGATGCAACAAGATTGGGGAAATTAATTGTTTCAAAAAAATTAAAAACACATTTTTCAAATTACAGCAAACTTCAAAAATATATAATCAGTTCGTTTGAATCAAATAATTTTTCGGCTGGAGACACTAATTGGGTTGGGCCTGGTTTTTACGCATGTGGAATAGATTATTTTGATTTAGAAGGGTTGAATGAGTTAAGCAATTCTACTTTGTTAAAACTTCTTTCACTTCAACAGGTAGAAGGACATTGGATGCACACACCTCAAACAAAAAAATCTATTCACTATTCGGTCTGGCATACAGCTCAAACTATAATAACTTTAAAAAGAAAAAGTTCAGAGACATACGGGGCGGCGATTCAAAAAGCATCCAAATGGTTAATAGATAATCAAGAAGATAGTACAGGTAGTTGGGCAGGCATAAATGAATATGAAATTTATTTTACCTCGTATGCTGTATTGGCATTAGCCCATAGCGAATATCAAGATGCTATAAACGATGCTGTTTCTTTTCTACATGCAAATATCAAAGATACGGGGCAATGCGTAGATAAAGGAGGAACGCTCATGTGTGCATTAGCATATTGGGAATTGTTCAATAATAATTTAAAGCCTCAACTTTCTTTGATGGACTGCTTACTTACAACCATAAATTCTAAATCCATTAAATACTTAGAGGATAAAGTCAAAAATAAAAGCGAAGGAGTTGTTTATGTAATTACAATAAAAAAGAAACATATTGAAATCGTACTTGGTGTGATAGCGGTTTTAGCATTCGTTATTGTTCTCTATGACCATTTCAAACCATCTGATGAAGTGAAAACTATACCCCAAAAAGTGGATAGCGTAAAAGTTATTCAACCCGTCGTTGCACCTACAAAAGATTCCCTTACTACTGATTCATCAAAAGTTAAGACAGCAATAAAGGGCACCCTGATTCATAAATGAATATTCGGCTCGGAATATCAGAAGCAATATCACATTGGGCAAAATACAATTCATCTAAAATTTGTATTGCCAATGAATCCTTTTCTCTTTCATATCATGAATTCAACTCTGTCGTAAACTACTTTTCAGAAGAAGAATTTTCCTCGAAAATTTCTGATAGGTGTGTTCCACTTATGATTGAGAACAAACTATTACTTCTTACTGCAATAATTGGAACAATCAGATGCGGAAAGTATCCGGCAATTCTGAATTCAAACTTAAAGATTGAAGAAATTCAGCTTGCACTGAATGATCTGAACTCAAAAACTATTTACACAGAGCACAAGTTTTTGAAAGAAATTCCAGATAGAATTACAACTTTTCAAGTTGATAATTCAGTTATTGAAAACAATAGAAATTTTTTCATTGAAAAAATATGGACTTCCCCCCAAATTGAAAATACATGGGGAATCCTTTACAGTTCTGGAACTACAGGAAAACCAAAAGGAATTGTTCGTTCTCATTTTTCAATCCTTTCAGAATTGTTAGGTTGGTGTTTTGAATTGGAGACAAGGATAAACTCTCACTATTATATTTCGAGACCCGTTTATTATACCGGCGGTCTTGTCCTTTCACTGACTGCTTTACTTGTTGGAGGTAAGGTTAGCGTATATGACACCTTCTTGCCTCAATTATATTTTGAACACATCAAACAAGAAGAAACGGAACTTTCGTTTTTAGTTCCCTCTCAAATAAAAATACTTGTGGAATATTTGGAATCAAACCGTATAGATAACCCACCCTTTTCAAAAATAATTTTATCAATGGGGGCAGCATTCCCCGAGCAATTAAAAGTTAACGCCAAAAGATATTTGAAGTCAGACATAATTGAATCGTGGGGAAATACAGAAGGACTTGGAACAATTACAAAACAAACAGATATAGTACAAAGACCATCTTCAATTGGAAAACCATTTTTGACTGATGAATTATTTATAGTTGACAACAATTTTGAAAGAGTAAAACCAAACACTATTGGAAGATTAGCTGGAAGGGTTGACAGCAAATTTTCTGAATACAACAATAGAGAAGAATTAAATATGAAATTAATAAAGGGCGATTTAATTATTTCGGAAGATTTGGGAATGGAGGATGAAAACGGATATTTTTTTCTGTATGGAAGGGTTTCTGATGTTATCAATACAGTTGATGGAAAAATATACCCTATTTTAACGGAAAAAATTATTTCATCATTTGATGAAGTTGAAGAAGTTGCAGTAATTGGAATATCTGAAAACTCATTTGAGATTCCAGTTTGTATTATTAAATCTAAATCGCTTGCGATAGATTTAGAAAATTTGCGATACAGAATAAATATAAAACTGAACGAGACTGAAAAAATAAAACAGTTAATAACTATTTCTCAATTTCCTAAAACTGCATCGGGTAAAATAAAGAAGGATGAACTTAAATATTTGTTTAAAGAAAAATGACAACATTATCATTTTAATTTGTGTTATTTGTGTATTGGATGTGTGATAATAACGGGTTATGGCTTTTCTGTGTGATGGTGTCTGAATCTGGATGTCGGCGAAAATTGGGGGATATTGACAGAAGTATTGTACCTTTGCAACCCGTATTATCCAGATGGACACACTTACTAAAGAACAACGGAAAAAGAACATGAAAGCTGTTAAAGCAACCGGCTCAAAAATTGAAACAGCTTTAGCGAAAGCGTTATTTGCAAAGGGATATCGTTACAGAAAAAATGATCGGACAGTTTTCGGTAAGCCGGATTTGACTTTCAAGAAAATCAAACTTGCTATTTTCATCGACAGCGAATTTTGGCATGGTAAAAATTGGAAGATTACGAAGAAAGATCACAAGAGCAATGCGGAGTTCTGGCACAAAAAAATTGAACGAAATATCCAACGCGATAAGGAAGTCAATGATAAATTAAAAAAAGAAGGTTGGAAGGTACTTCGCTTTTGGGGAGAAATGATTGAAAAGAAATTAAATACGTGCATCGCAAAAATTGAAACGGTAATAACTAAATCATAAATGGATTTTATTCGAATACTGAATGATGGCAGATCACAAGTAATTAAGGATGTTGCTTTTTGCACTCTGCTCAAAAATAAATTTCCCGGAAAAGGCGAATCTTTAAAAGGTGTAATTGACGGTATCGGAGTCGATGTTCAAAAAACTGCTCCTTCTGTAACCAAAGATGCTTTAAATAATGCAAGAGGCGATTGGTATGAATGGTTGTTAGCTTTTTCAGCATGGAATTATTTTGCGGAAAATAAAAAGGCTAACCTTGCCTTGTTAACACCGAACATCAGCCAATTTGATGTCGGACAACTTTATGAAGATAAGCTTTACAATCTCATTGAGGATTTGCGAAGCAAGGTTTTAAAATCATCTGCCGTGCAACTTATTTCTTCCAATCCTGACTTTGTAATCATTGACAGAAAACTTGCAAACAAACTCTTCCCGAAGATTGAAAAGATTTCGAAGATTGACCCTGCGGCGATTTTAAAAATTGAAACCGCATATAAAAAATTTATCGGGAAATGCAGCTTTGAAGATATTGCCGGATATGTTTCCGTGAAACTTTCCTTCAGACCGGACAGGAGATTGCAAATACCGCACGAAGGAAGTTTGATGAAAGCAATATACACCCACTTGCAAACTCGTGAATGGATTATCAGTCCGAAAGGTTTGAAATATTATGCGATAGCGACTGTGGTGGGTGATTCTGACAGGGCGGCTCTGAAAACTGTCGCTACACACTCAATCACTACTGTTCACAGCGTTCCGCAAGCAGCAGTAGACGAAGTGTTTGAAGTTAATTCTCTACAACAAGCTCAGGATGCTTTTGGAAAGATTCTGAACGCTTAGCCCAAATTTGTTTTTTTATGGCAGCTCCGAGTGCTTGTGCAAGCAAAGGAGGAACAGCATTTCCTATTTGTCTTCCACCACTCACCAAAGTTATTTGTTCACGGCTTTTGCATTTAAAATGCCAAGTAAAAGGAAATGATTGCAATGCAGCCATTTCGATTGTGCTTAATCCGCGATTTTCAAAAGGATGAATGTACTGCCCCTTAGCAGGATTGTATGCCGCTGTTCGAATTGTAACAGAAGGGAAGTCAGAAACAATACGACCAAAAGTATCATTGCCCTGATGTTTTCCGGTTTTCCAACATGCAGGACGAAGTTTCAGCGGCAACACTTTGAAATTCTCTCCTTCCTTTATGTATGTCATTCGCTTTACGACGACATCGGAAATATTCATTAGAGCATAATCGCTTCTTCTTTCAGGATGTTGTGGAATTTTTTTGAAAGTGTCTTTTACCGTCACCCATTTTTTAAAATTCCGGACCGGTAAACCTTTTAAGTCTTTAGTGAAAGTTTCATAATGCTTCTCGTCTTTAAAATGTGTCGGAAATGGAAACGTAGGATTTTCCACACCCTTGATTCCAATCATAAAAAATCTCTCTCGCCTCTGAGGCACACCATAGTTTGCAGCGTTCAAGACAGTGTGAGAAATTCCATATCCAAGTCCTTTGAACTTTGAAGCCATGTAGCTGATAACATCTGCATGTTTTTGTTGAGTGATGCCAACTACATTTTCGAAGATGAACGCTTCGGGCTGAATTCCTCTTACCATTCGGACAAACTCTAAAAATAAATCACCATTCTTTGCATCCTCCTGCCCTAACCTTTTTCCGATGTTACTGAATGGTTGACAAGGAGCACCACCGACAACAAGGGAAACTTCGCCTTTTTCAAGATTTGCAAACTTCAAAAGTTCACCAACTTTTATATCTCTTATATCACCCGGTACTCTTGTTTTCATTCTGCCTTTCTCAATAATAATTCCATCTTCAAACAATTTCCATTCGGGTCGATTGAAGCGTAAAGTTTCTCGGCAATCAGTATCATACTCAACACAAACCGCTGTATGGAAACCGCTTTCCTCAAGACCCAAATCAAGTCCTCCCGCACCGGTGAACAAACTCACAACAGGGAATTGCATCCCGTTTTTTCCAAACGGAAAACCGGAAATGTCGATGTAATTTGTTGATGAGTTTCTATTGTGATATATCATTTTTCCGATTTTTTTGTTTTTTTATATGGTACTCTTGGCTCTGAGACCATTTTCAGTGTTTCAATTTCTGACATAAGGTTTTTACA
>JAHEYM010000125.1:0-994 GCA_023251595.1 Bacteroidota bacterium | reverse complement strand
GCACTGAAAGTACCCCGACTTATTTTGCTTTCAATACCCCCTTTGGTTTCTTGAACTCCAATTTCATCAAGACGATTAACAAGTTCTTCACTCGTTATTCCTCTTCGCACTAATTCTGACTTCAAAAGTCGTTTAGCTTGCTCGTTCCAATCAAATTCTCGCATTGTGCAAATATGTGTGATTACCGGCAAATATACACATAATATTGCAAATGTGCCGGTTGATGAAAAAAGTTTTCAACAACAAGACGAGATGCATAGTGTTAAAAATTTCACTCCCAAGCCATAGCGGCAAAACTATGCCCGCCCTCTCACAAAATCAAATCATGAGTTTCCTCATTATCCCACCACACCCATGTTTCCTTTTCCCGGATTGCACGAATTGGTTTGTTAGCATTTGAGGGGATTGGTCTTGCCGGAAAAGCCGCTTTGAGCCGATCTACAACCGATTCCGATTTCTTTTCCGGAGTGGTTTTGACATCACTCCGTAAATTTACTCTTTGTGCAATTAGTGAAGCAAGCAGATTTGACAGATGCGGCTTTAAGTCAGCATTTTTGTTCTTTTTGTACCATGCACCCTCGAATATTTTGATCTCGGATGCGGGAGCGAACCGCCCCCTTTGATAGGCAACTCCTTCGGCTACTTTGATGATGAAGTCGCAGTTATGTGTGAGGGATTGCTCGCCTCTGAAGTCGCCCGATTTGGTGGCTTGCACAATTGCGACAAACGATGTATTCGGGTTCTCCGTTTTCATCAGTTCCAGAAACTTGTTGTCTATTATACAACATTTGTAATTATCACTGAATCAGGCTAATATATGGAGGGCATTTCGAAATAAAAAATTTATTTTTGAGAAATATTTTTTGGCTGGTTTGAGTATATTTGCGAAGCTCTGAACCTGGGTAGTGAAGAATTCGACAATCTTATTTTTTCGAACTTGATTTAACACTGATAGAATGGAAAATAAATCTCAGATCATAATTTACCAAACTAA
>JAHEYM010000005.1 GCA_023251595.1 Bacteroidota bacterium | reverse complement strand
TACCATGCCACTTCATTAACGATATTACCTCCTGCGAATTTGTACCCAAGACTTTTGTTTCCACCTCTGGCAGCATATTCCCATTCTGCAGAAGTTGGCAATCTGTATTTCATGCCGGTGAGTGAGTTGAGTTTATCAATAAAGCTGTCAATTTTTACTCCTCCGATTGGTTCGACCGGACATTGGCAACGTGGACAGTCCTCTATCCTACCATCATACGATCTCATCCTATGTTCTTCAATATCCATTAATGCTTCATATATTTCGTTTGTTACTTCATATTTGCTGATGGAGAAATTTTTTACGGTTACAGTTTGCACTTTTTTTTCATCATCATCGCAATCTTGTTCCGCAGTACAACCCATTATAAATGTACCCCCTTCAACAAAGACCATTTCATTATTTATTTCATCAAAAACCGGTCTCAGCCCGGATGCCGCATTTGCTTTGGCTATGCTGTCTGCCGGCTGCGAATAGATGGAAATATAGAAAAGCAAGAAAATTAACAAGCAATAATTTCTTTTGAACATTATGGAAGAATTTGTTTCAAAGGTAAGTATTCGCATTGAACGATCATTATTATGACCTTTATCATGATTACTGGAGACGATAGAAGTACTTTTGCAAAAAAATGGTTCAGATGAATAACAGTACTGCGGGAAATAGCGTACTTTTTTTGCTTGAGTTTTGCCCTAAACTAAAATTTCTAAACTCCACAATATGAAAAAAATTATGGCACTCAGCCTAGCTACGTTTGTTAATCTCTGCGGCATAAGTGCACAAACCATTGACTTCGATGAGATGATTACTTTGGCTAAATGTACATCTCACGCCTGTTTTAAAAGCACTGTAACAACAAAGGGTTTTAGTTATTCTGAGACCACAAAAGAAAAAGAGGGTGGTACAACTTATTGTTACACTGCTGATAAGCAAGCAGGAAGCAAAATTGCAAATGAGGCGAAGATATGTCTTCCTGACAATAAAAAATATACAACAGTCCTTTTTTTTACATCAGTAAAATCCACCTATAAATCCCTGCTGGCTGAGTTTGAAACAAATAAATTTATAGCTGACGAAGAAACCAAGAAAAAAAATATTGTTGAAACAGTTTATTATTCTAAAAATTATCGGGGGTATGGTCTTCATTTATATATAATCGAACCTACGAAGGGACGGGATTATCATGTATATTGTTTTAAGTTGGGATACGTGCTTCGTTAATCCGGTATTCTTACAAAATTATATTCCGTATCCGGAAATTATAATTCTAATACTAATAAATCAAAAAAAATGAAAATCTTTCTTGTACTAATATGTCTTCTTTTATCCAATATAAATTTCGGTCAATCTGTTACCGCTTTTTCGGATAAGAAAACCGGATTTATCGGATTCAAAAATGCTAAAGGAGAAGTCATAATCGAAGCCACAAAATACACAGAGTGGGATGGTTTTTCTGAAGGAATGATATTGGTCGGTAAAAAGGATAAGTGGGGCTTTATCAATATATCGGGCGAGGAAATAATTCCTTTAACGTTTAAGTCTGCCCATATTTTTTCGCAGGGTTTGGCTGGCGTGAGGGAAAATAAGAAATGGGGTTATATTGATAAGACTGGAAAGATGGTAATTGAACCTGCTTTTGACTTCTGTTGGCATTTCAAGGAAGATTTGGTCTGTTAAATAAAATTACAGCAGAGGACTCTAAGGGTAAATCGCATGAATTCGATTTAACGGGGAAGGCACTGAACTAAAAAGAAAATCTATCCTTATCTACTTGTCCATCGCGAGTCGGAAACCCACACCTGTATCGCTGTGGCTCGCAGGACGACGTGCCCTTGCCGAGATATGGCTGTCAACCGCAACTCTTGCCCATGAGCCGCCACGAATCACCCTGGCATCACCGGTTTCGGGACCCTTTGGGTACATATAAGGAGAGTTAGTATAATATTCTTCACCATAAAAATCGCTGCACCACTCATAAACATTACCGCACATATCGTATAAGCCCAATTCATTTGCTTGTTTCTGACCTACGGGATGTGTAGAAAGTTTACTGTTGTTATCATTCCAGGCAACTTCATTTAACGAATCACTACCCGCGAATTTATATAATTTCGATTTATTTCCACCTCTCGCAGCATACTCCCACTCTGCCTCTGTTGGCAATCTGTATTTATTTCCCGTTAATTTATTGAGCTTAGCAATAAAATTCTGTGCTTCATCCCAACTCACTTGTTCGACAGGGCATCGCGGGCATTTTTGGAAGTAGCTAGAATCCCATCCCATCACACTCAGCCATAATTCCTGAGTCACTTCAAATTTGCAAATGCTAAAACTTTTGAGCGTGATATCATGCGCAGGATTTTCATCGAATTTGCAAGCACTATTTTGTTCACTGGTACAGCCCATACCAAACTTACCACCTTCAACCAAAACCATATCACTTTTAACTGCATTTGCAATTTTATTCTTGACCTGAGCAAAAAGAGAATTACTTAATGTAAACAGTAGAACTGCGACAAGATTTATTTTAAACATGAGGGCTGGATTTAGTTCATCAAAGTTAGTGCTTTCTAATTCAGAACAAGGCGGAAACCAAAAATATAACCTTTCGAATCGGGCGTATTATGACTTCGATAAGAAACCCGGCAGGAAAATTCTGTATCACTCCATGAACCGCCGCGAACCACGCGGGTTTTACCTGTATCGGGTCCGATAGGATTATTGTCCGGACTTGTTAAATAATAATCCCGATCATACCAGTCATTACACCACTCCCATGCATTTCCACTCATATCAAATAATCCCAATTCATTTGCTTGTTTCTGTCCGACAGGGTGGACGGGTCCATTGTATTTTCCGTTCCATGACACTTCATTTAATTTATCGCTGCCTGAATATAGATAATCGTGGCTCTTATTTCCTCCCCTTGCCGCAAACTCCCATTCTGCTTCGGTCGGCAATCTGTATTTTTTACCGGTAAGACTATCGAGTTTAGAAATAAATTGCTGAATATCATTCCAACTAACACCTTCAACCGGACATTGAAACCATTGCGGACCATTTTCTTTCAAACCCGGATTATCTCCCATAATTCTTTCCCAAACTTGCTGCGTGACTTCAAATTTCATTATATAAAAACTTTTTAGAGAAACCGAATGTATATTTATTCCTTCACCCCAACATTCATATTTTGGCTCACGGGTGCAGCCCATATTAAAAGTTCCACCTTCAACCAAAACCATATTATTTTCAAGATTTTCCAACAAACTATCTGTTTTCTGTGAAAAGATTGAATTTGTACAAAGCAATAAAATCAGTAAATAAAATATTTTTCGCACTATTTGCCTCAGATTATATTATTATATTAATAGTTCTGTTTCCCAAGAGATCATTCATCACTCGCTATCCGGAAACCAATATAATACTCCTTATATACAGGACTGTATAATTCCCGACACGAAACTCTGCAATTTTCAGAAGCAGAAGAACGCCCGCCACCCTGATGATACGAACCTCCTCTTGCAATACGTCTGTTATCGCCATCGACTGGTCCGGTCGGGTTTACCAAGGTCGTATCTATATACTTACCATATCGGTCGTTACACCATTCCGAAACGTTGCCACTCATATCGAATAAGGTTAATTCGTTTGATTTTTTATCACCCACAATGTGTGTTCTATAATTGCTGTTATCGGAATCCCATCCAACCGAATCGTTCGTATTACTCCCTGAGTATTTATATTGTTGACTTTTATTTCCTCCTCTCGCAGCAAATTCCCACTCGGCTTCAGTAGGGAGACGAAAATGTTTTCCGGAGATAGAATCCAGAATGCGAATAAAATTTTGACAATCTTCCCAACTCACCTGTTCAACCGGACACTTTGCACAAAACTGATGATAAGCAGGATTTGTGTCCATCACGGCTTTATACAATTGCTGAGTTACCTCGAATTTCGAGATTTGAAAACTCTTAAGAATCACTGTGTGTGCAGGTTTTTCGCCTTCATTACATTCAGATCCCTGTTCCTGAGTACAACCCATCTTAAATGTGCCAGCTTCAACCAAAACCATATTCTTTTGAATTTCATCAATAATTGTCTTTTTTGATGAGCTGTCTTGTACCTGTGCCGGAACAGATGTAATTTCAAAAAAAACAATGGCAATCACGGAAAAGTATTTACACATAGCTTAAATATTTGTTCTCAAAATTAATACTAAAATCTCTTTTACGATCAAAATGATTATTCAATCTTTCAACTCTTCAAGTCGTTGCATGCAATGCCTCTACATAACCTTCCAATAAAAACTTATCACTAACCACTAATCCCTAACCACTAATAACTATCTTTGCGCCGGGTAAGTCAAATACGACCAGCTCGCTTTGAACCTCCCCAGGTCCGGAAGGAAGCAAGGATATCTGCTTGAGCGGTGCGATATGGGGCTTACCCATTCTTTCAAACCAAAGACACATGAAATTTTTTATCGACACGGCAAACCTCGATCAGATCCGCGAGGCAAACGCACTCGGAGTTCTTGATGGAGTGACTACCAATCCTTCTCTGATGGCTAAAGAAGGTATTAAGGGTGAAGAAAAAATCCTTCAACATTACATCGACATTTGCAATATTGTTGATGGTGATGTGTCGGCAGAAGTCATCGCAACAGATCTTGCCGGCATGATTGCGGAAGGTGAAAAGTTGGCGGCACTTCACAAAAATATTGTCGTGAAAATTCCGATGATCAAAGACGGAATCAAAGCTTTAAGATATTTTTCAAACAAAGGAATAAAGACGAATTGCACACTGGTTTTCTCAGCGGGACAAGCACTACTGGCTGCAAAAGCAGGTGCCAATTATGTTTCTCCTTTTATAGGCCGGCTTGACGACATTTCGTACGATGGAGTTGATCTTATCAAACAAATCGTTCATATATATAGAAATTACAACTACGAGACTCAGGTGCTTGCCGCATCTATCCGCCACAGTATGCACATCGTACGTTGTGCTGAAGCAGGCGCAGATGTAGCAACCTGTCCGCTACAACCGATTCTCGATCTACTGAAACACCCGCTCACAGATTCCGGACTCGAGAAATTTTTAGCTGACCACAGAAAATAGTTATGAGTTATGAGTTCAAAAATAATTTTCATCAACCTTTCAACTCTTCAACTCTTTCAACCCTTCAACTTATCAACTTATCAACCTTTCAGCGTAACCTCTTTGATTCTTTGCATTTAATTGACGAAGGATAATAAAACGTAACCTCGGAAACGTTTTTCAGTTAAACATGTCACCTAACGCTGAAAGGCGGTAGGTCTCCGAAAGGGGAAAGTTTAAGTTAAACATAGACTCGGTGGACCGGAAAGCTGCCGGGTCTTTTTTTACCCCCTAAATCCCCCAAATGGGGGACTTTTGACTCCTCCCCATCTGGAGAGGCCGGGTGGGGTCAACGAAGTCGATCTGCCGACCGTACCAACTTCTCATCCTTTTTGATGAAAACTGTAGCAAGAAAAACGCAAACCAGCGCCAGTAGAGGAAGTCCGACACCCGGTTGATAATGGGTTTCGAATGCTGAACCGTTGTATAAATCCTTTATAACCGCTTCCGGTGAAAGAAAAATTACGGCTACCAAACCTGAAAATACCAACATTGTTAGTCGGCAAAGTTTCATTTGTCTGCGTCTCCTTTTGAACATGAAGAGGGTGGTTAAAGGTAGCAAACTCGCTATCACATTCAGAGAAAGTGGAAGAATCATCATCCGCGTTTCATTGTCTGCGGAGTAATGAATGCCCAGCATATCGAGAGTAAAAGTTCCGGAAACGCCGGAATAAGTAGCGACAGGCGTAAAAAACATGAGAATACCACAGGTAGCTGCGACCAGAAGAAACAAACTTTGAATACGTTGAATCATTCAGTACCCGAGCTCAATTTAGCTTGAAAGGTGATACCATTGCGAATTCAGGGATGCGGACATAAAATTTCTTGCCATCCGATTTTCTCACCATCTGATACGTCCCCCACATTTTACCAATCTCTGTGGTGAGATTACAGCCGGAGACATACTGGTAAATTTCACCCGAACCTAAGACAGGTTGTTTACCTACAACGCCTTCGCCCTCCACCTCACTCTTCGCGCCGTTCGAATCGAAAATATGCCAGTGACGTCTTAGCAACTGCACCGGATTCTCGCTGTAATTTTCGATAGTAATGCGATACGTGAAGAAATAACTCGAAAATGCCGGATTGGATTTCGTAGGCTCGTAGTATGTTTCGACCGTAACTTTGATACCCTGTGTTACTTCAGTGAACATATTTTGCATGTTTAATTCGTGTCAAATATATGGCATTTATAACGTCAAAGCAAAATAATAATTTTTTAATACAGTTTTACTGAGTTGAATTTCTGAAAACCAATGAGTTGGTCGTATCGTCCGGCAGGCGAACGGAAATAAACAAGAATCACGTATTCATTCTCTGTTTCGTAGTGATTTCCTTCAAGAAATGTTTCGTCGTAGCCCTTTTTTCCATCTTCAAGAAACACGATATCGTAATTGTAATATCCTTGTTTAAGCAGCACCGAATCCTGGTATGATTGAGTTGCAGAGTTATAATGGAGCTTGAATTCAGGTCTGATAGCCCAGTCGCTCAGCTCACCGAAGAGGTAAAAAGTTCCGTTCGTTTGGGGTGAAGTGTATGGTAGATTGAAATGTGTCCATGTATAATCTGCTTGTGTTTCATAATCCCAACCTTCGACCGTTTTGCAGAAAAACCTGCCATTGATGTCTGTCTCGGTAAAATAATGTCTGCGGCTGCGGTTTACTTCATCATTAAGCCAGGAATGCACATAGTGGAGCGAATCGTTTGTGTAAAAACGAACTCTGTCGTTTACTATTTTCAACGAACGTAGATCAACAAATCGAAATTCGTTTCCACCATTGAAAACATTCTCTTTTTCATAATCATAAACGAGTTCATTTTCGCGGATGAAAAGGGGTTGAAGATTCGTACATGCATTATCCCATCTGCTATTTTGTCTCACGACAACCTTCAGATCGGCGAAAGGATTTGGAATTTGAATGTCAGGGTGAAGTATGCTGAAATCCACTTCCTGCTTGGCATCCCGGTCGGAGGGGATCGTTGCCTGATGCACTCTTCCGGTTACTGTAACTTTCTGATCGACGATCATGAAACGTCGGGTGAGAACAGGTTTTTCTTTGTCCGAATCGGCGTAGACCAAAACCACATAGTTTCCCGATTTAATCGGTCGGATATTATCGTTCGGAAAGATAATTTTATAATGGGTGAAAGGTTGTATCGTGTTGAATGAATATTTGTAATCGGTAATGCGATCTTCTGTATACCCTTTAATATAATCGAACATCACGAGATCGTTCGACTCTTCCCAGTTGGCGGTACAGAGTAGAAATGTGTAATAATATTCTCTTGCACCTCCTTGAAGATCGTCGAAACTCAATAATAGTTTATCGTTCGTATTCAGCGCCACAACCGGTTCCGAAAGCTGATCGATATCACTCATTCTATCCGGTGCGCTACGGTGAAGCATAACTGTGCGTATATTTGGCTGATATTCATGATTCTCCATCACTATTCTCACATCGTTCACATAATCCGGAACAGGTTAAATCGTATCGGCTAAAGCTCTGGCTTTTTTGATTGAATCGGCTTTTGCTTTTTTAGGGGTTTGAGCGGAAGTTGTCAGATTTAGAATTACGCCGATTAAAATACAGATTGAAATTTTCATTGTACTTATTTACCTATTCATCCGTAAAAGTAATAAATTATCTTCACATTTCCGATGGTAGCTGAAGCTTCAAAAACTTTAATTTGGCTACGAAGACACAAAGGCACTAAGAAATAAATAATCAAAAAAGATCAGTTCGTTGATGTGTTGATTGGTGCTTCAAATCTAACAATATCGAATCCAATTTTCCATTCAATAGATTTTGGGTCATATTTTTTGTTTGAATTTTTGGCTATAGAAACATATTTTTCTTCTTCAGTACAGGTGCGAACTCCATAAAGGTTAAAGTTTTCATCTAAATACTTCAAGATAATGTCGAATGCAGGATTTCTAATAGTATCAACCGGAGAAGAGACTACAGCTATTGGGTCTCTGCCATTCATTTTCGAGCCTTTGACATTCGAAACTAAAAAGTTTTCCAGATCTTGAATTTTGATTTCTTGTAAACTATCAGGAGTTAAATCCAGGAACGGAGGTTTTGAGTGATCTCCTCCCACTCCACACAAGGTGAAAAGAATATTATAATAATGGTAATATATTTTGGAATTATCGAACAATATGAAGTTGTAATTCCCATAATGCATCGGGATTGTCTTCTTTCCATCGGGTCCGATATCGGTGGGTATTGGGTGAATTATATAATAAATATGATTTGGTCGAGGAGGATGAGAACAGCCGAGGAGAATGAGAGAAAAAAGAAAAATAAAATTTTTTTTCATTAATAAATTAATTTCCAATAAAATAATTTCACCAATACATTAACGAGAATTAGAATTTTCCTCATCATTAATCATTTTCAAAACTTCCTTTGGATCTAACAACTCTTGAATTAATTCATGCACACGCGTGCTCGGATTATGTTTTGCATATTTACCATGAGTATGTTCTCCCATTAATTTTTTTGCCCGATTAATAGCTTTTTGCTGATTACCATAATCTCTCAATAAAAAGAAAGTGTCTGGATCATTCTTTTTATATTTATAATCCTCTATTCCTGACTTTTTAATTATCTCTCGTTCAAGATATCCTTTATAATCATCTCGGCTCATTGGCGTATTCACATAGTGGAAATGCAATAAAAACCACAATTCAAATGCTTCATTCGTCCAAGCACATTTTATGTTGTGGGAAAGTCCCTTATGAATAGCATTGTTAAAATTATTATCGGGGAAATCATCTTTATCAAAAACAGCCCAAACTCGATCATGTTTTCGACTCGAATTCTCAATCAGTTTTAGGGCATGTTCCAGCAGCCCAATTGTATTTAAACCGGTTCCTTCAATTTTTATTTCAACAGTTCCTATAGGTAATTCTTTTTCCAGAACTCGAAAATAATTCGGTTCAGTTTTCTCTCCTTCGCAAACGATTAAAAAATAGACACGCTGATCGCGAATATTGACAGGGCGTTTCTTCTCCTTTCTTTCAAAACGCTTTTTCCAGACATTATCAATCTTTGCCTTTTTCGCCATCGTTAATTAGTTTAGAAAAGTCACCAAGATACGGAATTGCACCATACCGTCCTGCAATGTAATCTTTTTCATAAGTTGCATCATTTCGCGCTTTTTTACCGCTCGAATCCCGATACTCTGCGAGCGAATAGAGATCCGTTTCTTCAAACCGGTTTTTTTCGGTAAAATAAATTTGATCGCGTCTAAAAAGGTCTTTGTTCAATAAATTTGTATCATGTGTTGCAAAAATTAATTGAGCATTGTATAGATTTTGTTCCGGTGAATTGAAGAGTTTAATAATACTAATCGTCAAGAGAGGATGCAATTTAGCATCTAATTCATCAATGATAACCATATTTCCTAATATTAAACTTCCCACTAAACTACCTGCGATGTCAAATAATTTGTTTGTTCCTGAGGATTCTTGATTTTGAAGTTCAAATTCACTAGGCTCTAGTATATTGCCTTCATTATCAAACTTCTTATGAAAAGTGATTATTCGATTATTAATTTTGTCCAGTTTATCAAATGTGAAATCTTTAAAACCTAAATCCAGAGGCGATAAAAAGGATTTAATCGAAGAGTTCAAATGTTTATTTCCTAAAAATAGTGAGGTCTTATTTCTTTCCTTCTCATGATCCAAACCGGAAAAAATAATTTGTTCACCGAACCATTCAACAATATCTTTGGAAATACTTCCATTAAATTGGTCAACAACAGAAAGAAATAACGCATTGTCACGAGTCCTTTCTTCAAGATCCACACCTTCCGCAAAATTTTCGGTTATTTCTATTGAATCTCGTTCCCGGATAAAAAGGAGTTTTTCCTTTGAACCCGCAGTAGAATAAAGCCACTCAGAATGAACATTTTTTTTATCGGTTTCAAATCCATACCTGTATCGAACGTCTCGAATTAATAACAATATTTCAAAGTATGTTGGTCTATTTTCAGTTTCTGTGCTGAGTAGAAAGGGGGTGACTTCGAGTTCAGAGGTCGAACTTTCTTTGGCTGAACCAATAACAATTTCCCTCATGCAGCTCATCGCCTTGATAAAGTTGCTCTTCCCACTCGAATTAGCCCCATAAATGACTGCACTTCGCAGAAGTTTGTATTTCCCCACTTCAGTGACATTACCCGGATTGTCTTTTATGGCGGTTGCCTCCATACTTAGAGTCTTCTTTTCCTTGAAAGAGAGATAGTTACCTACGGTGAATTCAATTAGCATCTTGGTCTGTTTTTGAGAAATTATCTCAGTATTTCAGTGTAAAACTACAAAATATTAACAATATTGCGCCATTTTTGAGAATATTTCTCAACTATACTGTTATAAATTATTGCAAAAACCTGACAACGGATTCCCAACAACTGACTTCTGCTAAGACGTCGCATGCGACGTCTCTACAAGTTACGACTGACCACAAAATACATGTCAATTTCTCCCTTGCCTTTTGCCTGAATTTTTCCCCGATGCACACAATTAAATTCATCTTTCACTTTTTCGTAGGTGCTTTGGCTTATGTTTACCTTCCCTACTTCTCCGCTGCTTTCCATTCGCGATGCTATATTAACAGTATCTCCCCATATATCATATTGAAATTTTTTCACACCTACAATTCCGGCAACTACAGGACCCGTGTGAACTCCGATTCTGATTTCAAAAAACAAATCATTTTTAATTCTTTTTGATTCTGCAAGTTCAAACATGAATTTTTGAATTTCCAATGCAGCATTTACTACATCGATTGCGTGTGTTTTATTTGGCGTGGGAAGTCCACCGGCCGCCATGTACGAATCACCAATTGTTTTTATTTTTTCTATACCATGTTTGGTGATGATGTTGTCAAAAGCTTCGAAGCAGAAATTAATTTCTTTGATTAATTCTGCCGCAGATAATTTTTCGGTGAGTTGCGTAAATCCTTTGAAGTCGGTGAAGATGACCGTAACCTCTGCGATATGCTGTGCTTCGGCTTTGCCGCTAAGTTTAAGTTCCTCTGCAACTTCAGCAGGCAGAATATTCAGTAACAATTTTTCTGATTTTGTTTTTTCAATATTAATCAATTTGTTTTTGCGGAAAATAAAAATGGAAAAAATAATGAATGCTGCTGCTATGAGTCCACCCAGTAGTGTATAGTTTCTTTGCTTCTGTAGACTGAGCTCTGCTTTGTTACGAATTTCCTGAGAAGCGAGACTGTCTCTCAGACTTTTTGATTCCATCAGGTTCTGAAATTCAATGCTGTTCAGTTGCATAGATTTATCAACCGAAAAAACAGAATTTTGCACTAAGAGAAGACTATCTGCAGCATTGAGGGCTTCCTGGTAATTTTTTAACTCCCGATTCGCTATCATCAAATCTTCGTAAACTTTGAGCAACATCGTCTTGTCTAATAGTTTCGGTCCCGCAACGGAAGCTTCATTCAAAAATTTAATTGCAAGTTTCAGTCTTTCGTTTCTACCCGCAGGAATATCGACTTCCGGCAGACTTGGAACTTTTTCCAATGCTTTATATTTTTCATCGCTTGAATAAAACAATAGAGCATTTCCGATTTCATATTTTGCCCATGCGGTCCCTTCAACATCATTGTCCTTGGCTTGACAGAGACGAAGTGATTCATAACCATATTGCAAAGCCAGTAAATAGTTTTTAAGTTTTGTATGAATTAAGGCAGCATTTCCACATAAATTAGCTTCATTAGTTCGATATCCGGTTTCTTTCCCCATCTGTATGGCTTTTTCATTATACTGAAGGGCGAGATCAAATTTATCAGATCTTTGATATGCTACTGCCAAACCGGTAATCGTTCCAATTTTTGATACCATATCCGGGGAATTTTTAATCAGGTTATAAGATAATTCTTTATATTTAATAGCATTCGTATAGTCTTTAAAAGTCATGTAGATAGTTCCGATTAAATTATCACACCAGGAAATCAAGTCAGTATCGTTTAGCTCCTCTGCGACCTTCAATCCTTGAAAATAATTCTCCAGACCACGAACTTCCTTTCCCTGTGCAATAAAGAGGTTTCCTATATTAATGGTTACGGTTGCTACTTTATTTTTTATTCCCAACTCCTTGAATAAATTAAGTGCCATTGTAAAACTGGAATCAGAAAGTTCATATTTGCCTGCACTGAGATAATTGGCGCCCAACACATCGTTTGCATCGGCCATTCCCTTTTTCCAATTCAGTTTATTTGCAAGATTTAGAGCCATTTGACTATATTCTATCCCTTTTTCAGATTTTTCATTTAAATAATATTCGAAAGAGATATCAATTAAGGCATTAACCTTAGTTGTATCATCCTTCATCGCGGGCAGAAGGACTTTTACGGAATCAATAAGTTCCATTCCTCTCTTTTGTGCGGAAGAAAAATTTATTCCGCAGATGAACAACAAAAAACTTATGTACAGAATTTTGATCATCGTAGCAATTTTATTTTTCGCTCAACAAAATAAATATTACCCCTTTTAGACGTTGCATACAACGTCTCTAAGCCATTGATTCCAGTTCCGCTATTTCATTAAAAATCTTTTCCCAATTTTCGTTCTCCTTAATTAAACTGCTCTCAAGATCCGTAAATTTTTGGGAAAGTTCGCGAAAAGATTTCGGATCTTTCACACTATCAGGATGTGATAATATCTCTTCTAATTTGGCTTTTTCTTTAGCGAGTGTCTCTATTTTATTTTCAGATTCCTGAAGCGCTTTTTTTAATTTGGATTGATTTTTCTTTTTCTTCTCGTGTTCTTCACGATCTTTCATCCTTGTGGCTTTCGAATCTCCACCGGTCGCACTTGCAGATTTTGCCAATTTATCTGCTGCTTTTTTATCCGCCGCTTTTTTATCTGCTCTTGCCAAACGCCATTCTTCGTATTGATCGTAAGTGCCGGGATATTCTTTTATATTATGATTTTCTATATACCAGATTTTATTCGCTACCTGTGAAAGGAAATATCTGTCGTGAGAAACCACCACGAACGTTCCTTCATATCGTTGAAGCACATTAATCAAAACACCCACCGATGCAATGTCGAGGTGATTCGTCGGCTCATCGAGCATGAGGAAATTCGCTTCGGCAAGCATCGATTTTGCTAATGCCACCCTCGACTTCTCGCCACCTGATAAAACTTTTATTTTTTTAAATACATCGTCACCCGAAAAAAGAAAAGCACCGAGAACACTTCTCAAAAATGTTTCGTTCATTTTTGGAGTGAAAGGCAATAATTCCTGCATTAAATCATTATCCCCATTTAATACTTCTACCTGATGCTGTGCATAAAAACTACTGATCACCTGATGACCGACAATTCGTTCTCCCGTAAACGTTTCTGTTCCTGCAATGATTCGAAGCAACGTTGATTTACCACCACCGTTTGCACCGATTAACGCGATTTTATCTCCACGCTGAACTGCAGCATGTGTGTGATTAAAAATCTCAACTCCGGGATAGGATTTCGAGAGATGTTTTAATTCCATAATTGTTTTTCCCGGATTTACACTAAAAGTAAAATCAAAACCCATTTTTGCCAATGCTGCCGTAGGTTCTGTAATACGATCAAGTTTATCCAAGGCTTTCATTTTCGATTGCGCCATTCTCGCCTTACTGGCTTTTGCGCGGAAACGATCGATGAGTGCCTGTTGTTGTCTGATATAATCCTGTTGATTTTCGAAACGACTTTGTTGCATTTCTTTCTCTGCTTCAAGTTGAATTTCGAAATCGGAATAATTACCGTGAAAAATTTTAAATTTCTGTTCGGTAATTAATACAATTATATTTGCTATATTATCCAATAAATTACGATCGTGAGAAACGATAATTACCGTTCCTTCATAATCGCGGATATATTGTTCCACCCATTTAATTGAAGGTAAATCGAGGTGATTGGTCGGCTCATCAAGCAAAAGTAAATGTGGTTGTTCCAAAAGAATTTTCGCGAGCATCACTCTCATTCTCCATCCTCCGGAAAATTCAGTGTACGAACGCTTCATATCATCGGGCGAAAAACCTAAACCAGCGAGTGCCTGTTCTGCTTTATAGTGAATATCATATGCGTCTGTAATCTCCAATTCATGCTGATAATCATGGAGAAGATCAATTAACTCGGTCGAGTGATCGTATTGCATTTTTTCAAGCAAAACATCCACTTCATGATGAAGCCATTTCGCACGGGGAAACGCTTCACATGCCACTTCCACGATATTTTCATCCGAAGTATAACTCAATAAATCCTGATTCAAAAAACCCGTTCTTACATCCTTCCGTTTTCTGACAGCACCGGATGTAGGAGTAAATTCACCGGCGATCATCCGAAGCAAAGTGGATTTACCGGAACCATTCGGACCGATTAAACCAATCTTCTGACCGGGTTTAATGTGCCATGACGCATCGTCGTAAAGCCGACGCGCACCAAAATCAAGGGTAATTTTATCGATTACAAGCATAGCAAAAAGTCCGCAAAGGTACTAAAAAGTTGATGAGTTGATGAGTTGAAAAGTTGAAGGGTTGAAAGGTTTAGTTCTGGTTCGATGTTCCACTCTTTCATTCTTTCACTTTTTCATTCTTTCATTTTCCTTAACTCCGTCCCTTCTGTTTCAGCCAGTTCGTATTGTTGTTGATCAGACTCAGGAGTGTGGCAATTCCGCCCGAGAAAAACAGGATTGCGAGTGAAGTTGTACTGAGAATGTATTGCTTAGAACTTGAATAGTTTTTGAGTGCTTCAACAAACGTGAAAGCCACGACAGCAGATATAAAACCGGGATATTCCCTTCTCAAAACAGCTCGCAACGAAAAACTGACGTCACCCTTTTCATACTTCCCGAAAGAAGGGAGAAACGCGCCGACCTTTGCAGACCAGTTCATGTAAATATCACCGAATTTTCGCTCCAGATAACGTTCTTCGGCGAACATAATCCGCTCGTAATACACCCAGAAGGCGAGCGAAACAATTATTGTATAATAGATGTTTTGTGTATAAAGAACGATTCCGATCCAATAAAGATAGTTTCCGAGATATAACGGATGTCGGACGATTGAGTAAATCCCTTTGAAATTGAGGGCTTCGGCCACTTGTCCCTCCGTATTCCTGCCTGATGTACCGGCAGGTGTTGTCCCAATTGTATAAGCTCTGATCAGAAAACCCGAAAGTGACAGAAAGAGGGAGAGAAAGAGAAAGATTTGGTCTGTGTTAGGTCCATTGTCATTGTAATCTGTAAGCCAGATAATGGGGATCGCCGATGCGAAGAGCACAATGGGCAGTTCCCCACGATGCCGGAACAGCCAGTTTCCTTCCTTCTCCATTGAATCTACGAGTGCCATGAATGCAAAGTGTTAAAAAATAATTTGGGAAAGAAATTGTTCTTGAAGAATCAAATACATATTTTGCAAAAATATTGATTTCCCTGACAGATGCGTTTGGAATTTTTACCTTTGGCGCGAAATCTTGAAAAAAGAAACTTTTGAAATGAAAGAAATTAAAGAATTAGTAATGACGAAGAAGAAGAAATACGAGATAGAATTTGAGATCAAATCTTCTCCCAAAATATTGTTCCCTTATATCGCGACTGCCTCGGGACTTTCTGAGTGGTTCTCCGACGACGTACGTCAATCAGATCACTTGTTTACGTTCATCTGGGAAGGTGTTGGTCAGAAGGCAAAACTGGTGACAAAAAAGGAAAATTCACTCATCAGATTCGCTTGGGTCGATGATCCTGAAAATACCTGGTTTGAGATCGAAATTGTTCAGGACGATATCACCTCCGACGTTGCAATCGTCGTGAGAGATTTTTCGGTTGAAAACGAGATTGAAGAGAATCAGTTGGTATGGCAAGGAGCAATCCAGAAGCTGATGCGGATTATCGGCTCCTGATTTTTCACCCGAAATAAGGTCTGATCGAATCAAGACAAATTTGAAGTGTTTCGACTCCGAAAGGGTCAATTTCATCCCATTCCGTTAGTTCGAGTTTTCTCGAAAGTTTTAAGAAATTACGCGAACGCATTTCTGTTTTTCCCGTTTCGGGAAGATCCTCATAATTTTCAACAGGTATATAGTTATCATCCCCATAATGGTACTGCCACGGGGTTTCGTGAACTGAAATATAAAACTCTTTGCCACTGATGGACGAAATAATTTCATCCTCATGATCTGCGATTTTTGCAAAACTTTCGCCCTGAAGATGTAACGTGAAGCTAAAAAAATTTCCCCACCAACACATAGATCGGAAAGCAAAAACATCTTCTGTTCCGAATTTACGGGGATAATCGAGATTCACATAAGGCAGATACAGATAACTCTCACCCTTAAAAATTCGTCCCGTTTCTGAATCAGTACCGACGGGGAATGCAAATGGCTTCGCATCGATAGCGCTTTTCAGTTCATCTCGAAGTTGCATAAATTTTTGCTGTATCTTGTTTGTGGCGCTATGTTTGTGCATTAGAAACTCCGTGTCCCTGAGAACAATGTCTTCTTCCTTACTCAGCTTTACTATATTTGCATCTGTCATTTGATTCAACATTCAATTTTACCCCTCCCTCCCTCCTTTCTCCTCCCCATTTGGGGAGGTTGGGTGGGGTAAGGAGGGGCAGGGGTGGGGTCAGACAAAGATAATTAAGAAGTGAAGAAAATATACAGACTGGTGCTGATTTCCTACGTGGGTCCTTTTGTGATGACCTTCTTCATCTCACTTTTTATTTTGTTGATGATGTTTGTTTTTAAATGGATCGACGATCTGGTGGGCAAAGGACTTTCGTGGTATGTTGTTGCTGAGCTTCTTCTCTTTGCTTCGATCACGATGGTTCCTATGGCATTACCGCTCGCAGTTTTGCTGTCATCGATCATGACTTTTGGAAACCTTGGTGAACACTTTGAACTTGTTGCTTGTAAAGCAGCGGGAATCTCGCTTCGTAAAGTGATGTTTCCGGTATTTGTCTTCACGATTTTTGTGAGTCTCGGAGCATTTTATTTTTCGAATTATGCCATTCCCACTGCAAATCTGAAAATCGGTGCATTACTTTTCGATATCCGTCAACAAAAGCCCGCATTTAAGCTGACACCGGGTGTTTTTTATAATGGAATTGATGGTTACGTAATTAAGATCGGCAAGAAAGATGCGGATGGTGAAACGCTTCGGAATTTGATGATCTACGATCATACCGAAGGAATGGGGAATAAAAAGCTGATTACCGCAGAATGGGGAACGATGACATCAACACCCGATGGACGTGCTTTAATTGCAAATCTTTATGCAGGAAATACTTATGAAGAAAGACAACAAGGCAAACAGGAAGATCATGCTTTGATGAGAACTAATTTTAAAGAGGAAGTGGTTCGGTTCGACCTCACGAATTTTTCTCTCACACGCAGTAATGAAGCGTTGTTCAAAGATAATTATCAAATGTTGAACGTGAAACAACTCTCAGAAGCGAGAGATTCACTTCAATCAAAATGGGATATACAGAAAGCGAACTTTCATCTACTTCTCGATCCAAGTTATTTTTTCAGACACGATACCCTTCCTCATAAAACACAGATAGAATCTAAATTTACGCAATCAGATTTTATATTAAATTTCGACAAGGCGAACAGGACGGCATTGTTGAGAGGTGCATTAGACCGCGCGAGAACCATGAAAATTCACATTTCCGGCACAGCATCCGATTTCGAAAACCGACAAAAACTTATCGCAAGACATGACATAGAATGGCATCGGAAATTTACGCTTTCATTTGCTTGTCTGGTACTCTTTTTCGTAGGCGCACCTTTGGGTGCAATTATCCGAAAAGGTGGATTGGGTGTGCCTTTTATTGCATCTGTTCTCTTGTTTATTTTTTATCATGTAATGTCTTTCACAGGCGAAAAACTGGTACGTGAATTAGTCTCTCCTGCATTTTGGGGAATGTGGTATTCTTCACTCATATTATTTCCGGTCGGCGTTTTCCTCACCTATAAGGCAACAACAGATTCGGCGTTACTTGATCGCGATGCATATCTGAAAGTGTATGACAGAATCGTGAAATTCCTTACAGGAAAGTTTTCTCCCAAATGAGTGATTTGTGAAAAAGGTTTCTTTAATTTGCAGACAAATTATTAAACTTAGATAAAATTTAATCAAAATGGAATCAGAAATTATTGATACAGATCAGGCATTCGGTGCGCAAGAAGTTGAATATGCAGGTTTTTGGCTTCGCTTCGTGGCAGCGATAATAGATGCGATTGTGATGGGAATAGTCAATTTAATTCTGATTCAACCAGCTTTAAAAATCTTTGGCATTGCATATCCCAGCATGGATCAGGAAAAATTCAGAGACTGGCTTGAAAGATTAAAAGAAGGTGATTCATTTAAATTCAATGATTATTTCAATGTGATGGGTGTCACCATAGCCGATATGGCGATCTCTGCCCTTATCGGCATATTAGTAACCTGGTTTTATTTTGCGGTAATGGAAACTTCTGCAAAACAAGGAACCCTCGGCAAAATGGCTTTAAAATTAAAAGTAACTGATATGGATGGCGAACGAATCACTTTCGGACGTGCGACCGGTCGTTTCTTTGGGAAATATCTTTCACAATTCACTTTATTAATTGGATATATGATGGCAGGTTGGACAGAGAAAAAACAAGCACTTCATGATATCGTGGCAAAAACGCTGGTGGTGAAAAATAGCTCCAATTCCATTTGAGAATTTATTAAATAATAATCAGGAGTTTCGAAAGAAAAAATTTAACGCAAAGAACGCGAAGAAAATAAAACGCAAAGTTCGCAAAGGATTTATTAATATCTCTTGGCGTTCTCTGCGATTAAACTTGGCGTCCTTTGCGTTAAAAAAACAATTATTGTTTTGCAATCACTAATTTTCGAATTTACCAGTTTCTCTTTTTTGACAATTAACCCAGCTGCATGAAGCCATTCTTTGTAATTATTATTGCATTGGTATATTCTCATTTTGGGTACTCCCAAACTCAGAAAGATTCCGCGCAAAATGACACGAAATCTAATATTAAATTATACCCATTACAACTAATTTCCGGTGAATTCTGGATGGGTTATGAAATGCCAATAAAACGAAATGTCTGATTTGAATTAGGACTTGGAATTATTTATTGAAAAAGAAATGAAAAGGATTTTACTAGCACTCACAGTGCTGATATATTCTCATACAGGGTTTTGCCAGTTCAATACTGACTCAACTAAAACGAAATTTAAAGAACGATTGAAATTTTACCCACTTCAACTTTATTGCGGGGAAATTAGAGTGTCGTACGAACTTCCGATTCGAAAACTAACAAGCGTAGAAATAAGTCCGGGTTTTCAATTTGCAATATTGGGGGGTGAACTTGATGGAAATCTCATCTCCTCTGATGCTAATTTAAGTTTCCATTATGAATTTAAAGGATTTGCGATCCGAAGTGGTTTCAAGTTTTATTTGTCCTCTAAGAAAGGAATTGCAGGACTTATATTAGTCCATTATTATTGTATAAATATGTTCATTCAGGAGAATATTCCAGTTCTGCCCATCATGATTTGTTAACTCAAGACGCTAATATTTATGGGTTTCAATTACAATTCGGAAGACTATTTAAAAACCGAAAGAAAACAATTTATGGTTTGTATTTCGGAATAGGGTTAAATCATATTAATCTTGTATCTGATTTCCATCATCCATCTCAACCATATTCATATTTCGTGGATAAATTTGAATATCCTACTATTCAATTTGGAATTTCCTTTTATTTATTCAAAAAGAAATGACCCGAAACGTTTTTTATCTTTTAGTCTTTCTTCTCTGTTTTAAATTCGGTTATTCGCAAAACAGTGCAGACACAGTCATTCTAAAAACAAGAAGCATTATTAAATTTTATCCACTACAAACCTTAACCGGCGAGGCAAGATTTTCATTTGAAAAAAGATTGAAAAATGGAAAGAGTATTGAGATTGGGTGTGGATATATCTTTGGGTTCGTAGATGGTGAAACAGACGCTTTTGCGAGTGGAGGAGTATTGCCCGATCCGAATTATCACGGTTTTACAATTCGAACATCGATAAAAGGGAATCACAATAAATCTGGAAAGAGAAGAATGTTTCAACGGAAGTCTTTATTTATGTATAAATACGCTCATGCCATTGAATCATACGGCAAAGATCAGATTCACGAATTAGGATTTCAATTTATATTTGAATATAATTCTAAAAACTCGAGAAGGGTAAGCCTACAACCATACTTCGGTGCAGGTCTTAAATCCGGAATCGAGATTTTTAGTGATCCTATTTACGGTGATAAGTATATTTATCATTTTACCTATCCTACAATTCAACTCGGGTTCGCAATCGGTTACAAAATCAAAAAGAAATGAGTAAAATCCCTTTCGTTTTTCTTTTAATTCTTCTCTGTTTTAAATTTGCGTATGCCCAAAACAATGTTGACACCGCTGTACTAAAAACAAAAAGCATTATAAAATCACATCAAGATTCAGAGTCTCCGCCGATTTTTGCACGAACTCCTGATCGATAGACTTCACCCAAGGAATCTTTCCTATACATTTTACTCTGCTTATCTTTTGAATAATCTCTTCCGATTTTGGATTGGCTTCACCCATAAAAACCAATCCCGATGCTTTCATCCCTGCATTTTCCAACACGCGAAAAGTCATGAGGGAGTGATTTATACTGCCAAGGTAATTGCTGCAAACTACTATCACTTTGCTTTCAAATTTCTTTATTAAGTCGATCATCAGTTCGTTTTCGTTCAAAGGAACCAATATGCCACCTGCGCCTTCAATTACAATGCAATTCGGCGTTTTTGGGAGACAAATTTCACCCAAAACAAGACGCCTACCTTCTTCTTCTGCCGCATCATGAGGAGAAGCAGGCTTCTTCAATAAATATTTTTCGGGGTGAAATTTTGAGTCGGGATGCGAGACCAGCGACTGAACCATCATCGTATCAGTATGCTCAAGACTCCCGCACTGAACGGGTTTCCAGTAATCGGCGCCAAGACGTTGAGCCAAAATTGCCGAGAAAATCGTCTTCCCTATCCCCGTTCCTATCCCCGTTACAAAACATGATTCCATGCCGATAAAATTAAGTTTTTTTCAACACAATAAATTTGTTTGGAGATTAATTGGATTCACCTTACCTTTATTTGCTGAAAAAACCCCTTCACATGAGAAAAATTTACAAGCATCTGACATTCATTTTATTCGCATTCATCGCCGTTTCCGGGGCGAAAGCGCAAAATATTCAACTCTTCAACGAGGACTTCGAAAATGGGGGAATCACCTTCTCGATGAATACTTCAAGTGTCGGTACCAACACCGGGACGAACTTATGGACGGTAAATAATCACTATACAGGTACACCGATCTATCCGAACACGATGTCGGAGGATAGTACTTATTCGGGCAATATCAGTTTTGCTCCTTATAGCAAATACCTGCACGTTTACGATCAAAATGCTTTCACTGCATCGGGTATCGATAATGGAAATTATGATCCGACAGCGACTTCTGATCGCTTTGTAGAAATGAATGCCGGCGTTTGTACGATGGGAATGACGAGCGTATATTTCTCATTCTTTTATATTTGCGAAGGTTCTCCGACAGCTTATGGTGAAGTTTATTACAGCGCGAACGGCGGTCCATGGATTCAGACTGGTCAACTTCAATACAACGGACGATACAAATGGCAATATGAAACGATTACCAATCCAGCATTCTGTAATGTTCAAAGTCTGAAATTCGGTTTCCGTTGGGTGAATGACAATACGCCTACTTCAAACCCTGTCGGGCTCGGCATCGACGATGTGTTTTTAGATGGATTTTACGATGCGGTTAACGCACCGGTGAACATTAATATCACCCTTGTCACACCAAATCCCGTCTGTCAGCTCTCCAATCTTTTTGTCTTTTTTCAACTATCGGATACACTCTGCGACGGTACTTATGAAATTGAACTCTCTGACTCTACCGGAAATTTTGCATCGGCCACCAACATGGGTGTTTTTTGGTTGAATTATCCGACTACGTCAAGTGCCATCGCTATTACGATTCCTGGAACGCTACCACCAGGCACCTGTTATAAAGTTCGGATAAACCGAACGTCGCCGCTCCCGGTCATTACAGGGACCGCCTCGATATGTTTCTCGGTTATATTCTGTCCCAACACTATAACTACGCTCCCGCCCGTGGTGGCTATGGACTCGAACGCTGTCTGTGTCGGGTCAGTCATCGATGTGCCGTTTTATTCGACCGGCGTATTCAACTTCAATACCTACGTCTGCCAATTATCGGATTCGAACGGAGTCTTCGCAGCAAACCCGCCGGTAGTCGGAACATTCCCTAACTCACAGACTTATGATCAGATGAATGGCTCTTTACCTGGAACAGTTTCGGGAATCATTCCTACGGTACCACCCGGTTGTGGTTATTACTTGCGTGTAGTTTCAACAAGTCCGGTAGCCATCGGGACAGTGTGGGGGCCATTCTGTATTCAGGACTGCGACATAAATACAAACAACCACGTCGATCTTCACTTCTGTATTTCGACAACACAGGGAGGCGATACTACGATTACCATAGGTATTCACGAGTGGGATAGCATTGCCGTATACTGTCCGCTCGATTCGTTTAAAGTGCAATTGCTAAGTTCTCAAACTTTTGCTCAGGTCAATCTTGGTGATTTTGGAGAGATACAAGCCGGAAATGATACCACTTTGATAGTACATTGTCCGAACCTAATCGCATTGATGGGACTGGGACTACAGCCGGGCATGTATTACATGCGAATTATCGCAACGTGTGCGAGTCCGTATGAGAATTCTCTGGGTACGGTAATACGCGTGGTGATTGGGGCGCCGAATGATACTGCATCGTGGATTTTCCCGAGTGATACAGCCTTCTGTGTCGGGGATATTGCACAATTCCTTATCGTGCCATACAATCCGAATTCTCAATATCAATGGACGAGTCCCAGCATTAATGGGGGAACTCCGTTCATCTGGCAATACAATCCACTTCTGGTAAATCTCGGTGGATCAGGAGCACTCGACCTCACAGTTCAGGAGATCAATAATGGATGTTACGGACCGATTTCTCCGGCTTGTAACGTCATGATTAATGGACCGCCATCCGTATTTATTACTGGACCAACATTCGTTTGTATCGGCGATACTGCGCACTATTCTGTACCGTTTGAAACGAATACTTATTATCAATGGACATCCCAGCATGGACAGATGATCGATACATCAAACAATGTTATGGACATTCAATTTGATACCATCGGCGGACCTTATCAGATTCGTCTTACTGCGGTGAATGATTGCGGTTCTGCAACGGGAATCAAGAATATATATGTACGCCCGTTCCCAACAGTAAATGCCGGAAACGATACCGCCATCTGTAAAAACGATACGTTGCATCTCAGCACCAACACGGGTTCCGGCTACTCTTATTTGTGGCAATCAGGAGCGACTAATATCGGAACCACTGCATCTGTTAATGTTGAACCTCAAACATCAGGTTGGTACACGATAACTACTACCGGACAAGGTGGTTGTATCTCCAAAGATTCGATGATGGTGACGATTATTCCAGTCACTAATCTCAATGCTTCTGATACGATTTGTCAAGGTGATACTTCATTACTGGACGCGACTTTACCAGGTGCTTCATATACATGGAGCACAGGCGATACGATTCCAGCGTTGCATATCACTTCAACGGGACTTTACACAGTTCAGATCGTTCCGCCCGGATCGCTTTGTGCTAATACGGACTCTTTTGCTGTTGATGTTGAACCACGAAGTACACTACTTCATGTCGATAGTCTCTGTATCGGTGATATACATGTTCTGGATGCAACAAATCCCGGATCAAATTATGTTTGGAATACGGGCGAAACCACTGCAACGATTAATGTAACAACAGGTGGTATATATACATGTCAGGTATTTAATCCCCTGGCAAGATGTGCGAACATCGACAGCTTCTTAATTGCTGCAAACGATTGTCCCGTGATACCGTTGATTATTCCAAACGTATTCTCACCAAACGGAAATGGTTTCAACGACTTCTTCTCACCAGATACTGTTGGTGATTACGATCAATTCAAAGTCTTGATTTATAGTCGTTGGGGTGAATTGTTATGGGAATCTACTATTCCGACTTTCGCTTGGCCGGGTGTCAACAAACAAGGTCTCGCGGTTCCGGAAGGAACGTATTATTATATTATCGAAACGACGAAGAAAGGAAAGGTCGATAATCGGACCGGGTTCGTGACGTTGGTGAGATAACTCCTCCGCACACCCCTGCCCCTCCCGCCCACCCCTAACCCCTCCCCAAAAAGGGAGGGGGAGAAAGGAATAGAGTCGTGAGTTTGTTTAAGATTTATTACTGAAACAAATGCTCTCTTAGGGGGGCATTTGTTTTTTTAGCATACGTTAAAAAAGCCCCGGTAGGTCTCAATTAATTCCGTTTATGGGTAAATAATATTTTCTTTATTGTCGAAAAAGCCCCGTTCAAAAGGTTCAAAAGTTCCGAGACCACCTATATATATATCTAATGCTTCAGCAACCTCTCTGAGTTTTTGGATTTCTATATGATGGATAATTTTATCGGGTCCCACACCTCTGTTGTCAATCAGAATATTCCCTTCTCTGCAGGCAAAACCATCATACGTACAATCACCGCCGTGACAATCCGTACGTAAATGGATAAACGTAATATTTGGAAATTGAGAACTAAATTCAGGCAGTTCATTTTCGAGTTTGCTCCTTTCATTAAAGGATTGTTCAAAAGTTCCGGAAATCATTTCCCAATCCCTGAAGATAGAGATTCCCTGAAAGGGTGTTTCAATCCGATAAATTGTACAGAAAGGCCAACGCTGTTTAACAGCTTCGATCACTGCGATGTCGGATGTATTCGTGAAAATGCCTGCAAAATTAAATCCCATAATTTATCTAACCAATTGTTTGCAAAAATAATTAAGTCCCTTATCTACCATATACATTTATTTTTGTATTCACGAAAATCTATAGTATGATTAATTTCCTCCTGCTGATTATTTCTCCGTTTGAAATCTGAATAATATATGCTCCCTTCCTCCAACTTGAAATATCAACATTAATTTTTTGTTTTGTAAGTATTGAAGAATAAGTCAATTCACCGAATACATTAAATATTTTAACTCCCCCCCTAAAATTATTTGAAGGCAATTCAACCGTTACCTCATTAGAAGCAGGGTTTGGAAAAATGTTAAATGAAAGTGATTGAGTTTTATCAGTCAGAATTCCCGTGGTCAAATAACATTGAGTAATATCAAGGGGCATAAAATTAACGAGTCCGTAACTTGAATTATCATGTCCATCATATATAAGCAGTTCGATCGCTGCTGAATCGGTTGTGCACCAATAATTATTTGGAACACTAATAGTTGTACTCAATCGGTTTTGTAAATCATACGAAGTGTTATTGCAAAAACTATTGCAATAAATATCGCTGCAGCCTCCAACCTGAATTCCTATCGTATTGTTCTCAATAATATTTCGTGTAAACTGACTGTGACCCCCATTCCCCGGACAGGTTGCAGATACAAGACCAATTCCATTAAATTTAATTTCATTGTCCATCACCGAATCAGCCAGTCCGTTCCCGTTGATAGATAATCCCACCGTACTGTTAGAATCGACGACACAATTTTGAACAATCATTGCTCCGCCGCAACAGGGATCACATGCCATGCCTGTTTGATTATAACTTATCGTACAATGGTGAATTTTCGGACCGTCCGAATTACCTAATCCAGTTTGATTGGAATCAATAATACAATTCAACAGACTGCCACCTGTTAATGTAGCTATACCATTCGTATTATTTGATATCGTGCAGAAATTATATATAACGCCATTACTATTTCCAATGCCTGCAGAATTCAACCTGAAAATACATGAATCGATTTGTGTGCCATAAATTGAGCTCAATCCTGAAAGATTATTGTTAAAGAGTGAATTTTTTATATGAATATTTCCCGCATTATATATACCGATTGTTGCATAGATTATTGTAATAAAATTAAAGGAGGTTGATGCAACAGCGTTGTTTAACCATATTCCACCATTAGTAGTTGATCCCCAAATACCCGGAGTTGGAGTTAGTGAATTACTGGTAAAGGTTATAGTATCCACTACTGTACCATTGGCAATTAATGTTCCTTGTCTGATTTCAAGATATTTCGTATCCTCAAACTTCACTAACACGCCAGGCTCAATCGTCAGTGTAATTCCCGGAAACACTACCACATTATCGACTACGATGTAGGGACTGTTTGCCAACGTCCATGTAATGTCTGCATAAATCCCTCCGCTCACATTAGTAAATGCTTTTGTTGAGAAAGAGATACTAATTATCATAATAATTGTAGATAGTATTTTTTTCATCATCGATTGGTTTATTGTATTATTATTTTCTTACTTGCAATGTTCTTTTTTTCGTCTGTTGTTTGCAAGAAGTAGATACCTGCATCCATTTCTCCTTTCTCAATTGTTAATTGTCTTCCACTGAAGTTAATTATTTTTATTTCTTTACCTAGGGGGTCGGTTATTTTTATTGTTGTGTTGTTTTGTTCTGCGGTAAAATAAATGGTGGTTTGAAAAGTAAAGGGGTTGGGGTATATTACAAACACGGATTGCTGTTTATTTATTTCGGATATCTTCACTGAAGGACTGTTCATTTTGCTAAGAAAAAGATCACTACTACCTCCGCTTGTTGCCGTATTCGGTAAAAGAAAGGCATCAAAATAAATATGATAACTTTGGAAATATCCCGTAAGATATATATCGCCCGAAGCATCTACGGTAACAGCAGTGGCGAAGTCATTCAGATCATAACCCACTGAAGTAGCCCAGAGCGGCAGTATAGCAGCATCATATTTAATCAGAAACCCATCATTACCCCCTGCACCGGTTAGGGTAGTAGAACCTACAACGAAATTTGCACTATGATATCCCGCTAAATAAATATTACCGGAAGCATCAAGTGAAACAGAGTTAGCACCTTCATAACCCGTTCCTCCCTGACCAATTGCAGTGAGAGGTGTTCCCGAGCTTGAATATTTCAGAAGCAGTATGTCTGAGCCACCGGCATTGGTTAAGGTGGCTGATCCAAAAACAAGTGAATTACTTTGGAAATATCCTGCGATAAATACATTTCCTGAAACATCTGTAACAACTGAATAAGCAATATCATTGAAGGTGCCTCCTGCTCTTTTTGCCCATGCAAATGTACCTCCTGAACTGTATTTGGCTGTAAAAATATCAGTCGTATTATTTCCGCCATTAGTCAGTGTAGTGGTACCAAAAGTCAACGTAGCACTCATAAAATATCCGCTAATGTAAACATTGCCCGAAACATCTATAGTTACTGAATTCGCCATATCCAAACTAAATCCGGAAGCACTCTTTGCCCAAATCGCAATTCCCGAAACATCATATTTTGCGACAAACACATCTTCACTCCCACTATTGCTCAATGTAGTAGTGCCAATCGAAAATAATAAACTACTAAAATATCCTGTTATATAAGCATTGCCTGTTGCATCAGTCGCTACAGAATTTACAACTTCATTGCCGGTACCACCTTCTCTTTTTGCCCAAAGCACAGTACCCGAACCATCATATTTTACAAGAAAGAGGTCGAATGTAGTGCTTGCATTTGTTAGTGTAGTAATACCAAACACAATGGATGAACTTTGAAAATAGCCGGAAATAAACACATTGCCGGAAGTATCAGTCGCAACCGAATTGGCTATATCATCCTGTGTTCCTCCGGCGCTTTTTGCCCAAAGTACACTACCTGCCGAATTGTATTTTACAAGAAAAACATCAGCTGTAGTTCCTGAATTATCTAAATTGGTTAATGTGAAAGTACCAAAGGTAATAGAGGGGCTATAAAATTTACCACATATAAATACGTTGCCGGATGCGTCTTTTGCTATTGATACAGATTCATCACTGACATTTCCTCCTGCGCTATTTGCCCACTGCCAGGCAGGAACCTGTGCGAAAGCGGTTATACTGAGTAAAGCAAGTACAATTGTTGTGCGTATTTTTTTCATGGTTTTTGTCGATTAACGAAGGCAAATATAATAAATTCTAAAGTGTTTATATGTTTAACTATTTGCAGATATTACTTTAATATATTTCCTTCCTTATCTAGCTCAAAACTTTCATTTTTTAAACGAACATTGGTTTTTCCATTTATAAATTTCCCAACTTCGTTATATATACATGGAATAACTTCTTTTCCCTCGTTATTTACGAAGCCCCATGCAATTCCCTTTTTTACTGCAGCCAATCCGTCAGAAAAACTTTTTGCATCATCGTACACACAAGGCACTACCTCTTTACCCAATCTGTTAATAAATCCTTTTTTACGACCGATGTCACCTTTTTTCGATACGATCATAAATCCTTCAATATAGTAGCCTTCTATGCCATCGTAGTCGCATGGTACGATTAATCTCCCTGTTGAATCTACTTTTCCGAACTTACCATTTTTTTTCACGCTTGAGTATCCGTTATAAAAATCGCCCGTACTTTCGTATTCAAAGGGAGTAATTATGTTTCCGTGCTTATTAATGTGTCCCCATAAAGTTCCTTTTTTTACACTCACTAAACCGTTGGTGAAATTTCCTGCCCAATCGAATTCACATGGAATAATTATTTCTCCCCGAACATTAATATATCCTTGCTTTCCATTCAACGTAACACGGGCTAAGTCCTCTTTAAAAAATCCGATACCATCATATATAAACGGTAAAATAATTTTGCCTGTTTTATCAATAAACCCATACTTACCTCCCAATCTGGTTAATCCCATTCCCCCCGTATAAATAATATCTGTTTCGTATCGAATGGGTATTATTTCATTGCCGAGCGTATCGATAACGCCCCATTTATCTGCTTTTTTTACACCGGCAGAATTGCCTGCAAAATCTTTTGCAAAGTCGTACATCAAAGGAATCGTAATTTCGCCTTTTTTATTAATATACCCCCATTTACCATCTCTGAGTACCGTAGCTAATTTGTTACTGTAATTACCAATATTACTATATTCCATCGGCAATACAAGCTTTCCTGTTTTATCATAACATGCATATTTATTTGCATTTCCAACAACTAATAAGTCAGAAAAACGGAAACTTCTGTAATAAAAATCATCTGCATCTTCAAATTTTGTCGGAACTATTTCTTTCCCTTTTGTGTCAATAAAACCATACAACGGTTTCCATTCATCCAATATCATCACACGAGCCACCTCATCTAAAAAAGGGCCTACTTCCTCATATTTTGGTTCGCAAATAATATTACCGCTCGTATCAATAACTCCATATTTATTGTTTTTCTCATAGGGTGCAAAAGCATCTCTGAAATTTTTGATCCTTATCGTTTTGTCTTCCGTTTCAAAAGTCTTCGTTTGAGTATTATAAGTGCCATCAATTCTGCTTTGCGCTGAAGCATTATATGCAAAAAACAAGTAAAGTAAAAGGCAGAATTTATTTATCAATTTCACGGGTCTTTAGGATTGCAATTGCGTTTCTGCTGTATCCGACTATGTCCTGTAGTTTGCTATTTAATTTTGTCTTTAGGCTCCCAAAGTTCGATCTTCTTCCCTTCGGCATCCATAATATGTATAAATTTTCCATAGTCGTAACTTGCAATGCTGTCTATAATAGTTGCTCCGTTTTCTTTTAGTTTTTTTACAAGACCTTCCACCATTTCAATCCCTAAATTTTTTGTGTGCCATTCTCTCGTTTCCTTCGGTTTATCTGAATAAAAAAAGATCCCACCAATCCCAGCCACTTTTGGTGTTGTATCGGCAGGTATAGTTGAGCTATCTGCTTGATTCTTTTTGTCTTCCATCTTTGCTGTTTTTTTTTGATGTCGAATCACAGCTTGCAAAAAGCGTTACGAGCGGAATTATTATTATAAATTTATTCATATTGTCTTTTTGGTTTAAATGTTTAAATTATTTTTCAACTCCATATCTTATCTCCGCTTCAAGTATATCAATATTTATATCTTTCAGCGTTTTGAACTTAATGCAATAACCACTCACGCTTGCCTTTCCGAGTTTTTTCATTGTTTTTACCATCCAGGAACCATAATTTACATGAGGGTATTAATTTCAGAATGATGTTGTGCAACGCTTGAATGTCACTAATTTTTGGTTCAGGTTGGCTGGCAATATATTTTTTGATTTGTTCTTCTACGCTCATATAAAATGTCGGTTATTGTATTTGCCACTTTATTTATTTTAAGTTTGAAATAGTAAAGTTCATTTTTTCGTCAATTTGTATCTCAAATGTGTTGTTAAATTTGATGGTATTACTTCTGCAATATGAATATCATATTTGTCTTTGTCAATGCCGTCGAACAGCCGGAGACCACTTCCTAAAAAAACCGGGGCAATGTGAATGAAAAATTCGTCCACAAGCCCTGCATTGAGAAATTGTTGAATAGTATCGGCACCACCTTGTATTCTTATGTCCTTTCCATCGGCTGATTGTTTTGCTTTTTCTAATGCACTTTGGATTCCGTCATTGATGAAATAAAAAGTTGTTGTCCCCTTTTGAACCCAGGGCTCACGTTTTTCGTGTGTCAGAACATAAACATCCGCTTTGTATAAATCTTCCGGCCAACTTACTTCGCCTTCTTCAAACATTCGTTTCCCCATGATGTAAGAACCTGATCTTGCAAACACATCATCAATTAATTTGCTGTCTGCACCGTATTCCTCACCTCCTTCCATTTTGATGTGTTTCCAAAATGCTTTTTGTTTAAACATCCATTGGTGTATTTTTCCGGAAACACCACCCATTGGGTTGCCCGGACTTCTGTTATCGCCTGCGAAAAAGCCATCAAGTGATATTCCGCTATCAAAGATAATTTTGCTCATAATTTTTATTTATTTTTCATCGAAGTTAATTTCTTGGAATCAGTTTCAAGTTAGTACTGTCGCCCAATCGTAGCGAAAGAATGGTGGTGAATGATCCAGAGCTTTATTTAGTGTGGTTATTAGCATAAATATAGGATTATGCGTTCGTGCTACTAGCCGATGAAGCGACGCGGTAATTTATTTCTCACCATAAATTACAAGAGCACTTGAGTCAACGAAAATATTTCCATCAGGATATTTTTGATTTAATGCCTGATAAACTTCTTCTTTTATTTTTGCCTTCATAGCATCATCAGCTTTGCTAAGTCCCGCAACGACAGGAGCAGCCACTTCTGTTATCATGTTCCAATAGACATCGACTGTTTTACTATTCAGTTTTCCTGCAATTTCTACTTGAGATATATTTTTCAAACCTGCCTGTAAAAATAAGTCGGAAATGAAACCATCTTTTGCACAGCGAAATATTCCCGGTGAGCCTTGTGGTGGAGCTGGCAATTCCAGATTTCTGTTAATTGCTCCCAAAGTAACTGTAACCCAGAAATTTTTTTCAGGAACATTCCAAACTGATGTGGCAATTCTTCCTCCTGGTTTCAGAACACGAACCATTTCTTTAGCTGCTAAAAGCATGTCGGGAAAAAACATAAAACCAAAACGACAACTTATTGCATCAAAAGTATTGTCGGCGAATGGAAGCTTGCAAACATCACAGGCAAGTGTCTCAATATTTTTAATTCCTCTTTGTGATGCATTCTCTCTGGCAATTGCAAGCATGTCTTCTGCAAGGTCAGTTATAATTACTTTCCCGCCATTCAGCATAGAAGCAATGGTCAATCCGGGTTCTCCGGTGCCTGCAGCCACATCCAAAACTATGTCATTATTTTTCGGATGAAGTAAACGAATGATTTCATCCCCCATCGGTTTTAACCAATCCATAGTAATGTCATCCCATTTTTTCCAGCCGGCAGAAAATTTATTCCATGTTTCTTTTTGCTGTTCGCGAATTTGTTCAAGTTGTTGTTCCATATCGTTTTGAATAATAAATGCTGACCAATTTCGTGTTCGCCCTACATGAGCAGCATGCAGCTATTGACAAGGTATCAGAACATATCAAAAATACAAAATAACTTTTCACTTACCAAACTCCTGAAAATGATAAGTGCTATTCTTATGATTTCAAATCGTTACGCAATATTTGATACTTAGTTGTTAGTTGCTGTGTTTTCATTTTGTTTTGCTGCCGTTGTTATGATATTATTGTAATACCTGTCAGGTTCGCTTGATTATTTTTCAAAAACGCATAAGTTATACTATCCACTTTACAATTTACAAATTGAACTTTTTTAAACCTTTCGTTATACTTGAAAAAGGTGTTTAAAATGGTTGCATTTTCAAATTTTACCCCATAAAAAGAACAGTGTTCAAAATGACAATCCTCAAAAGTTCCTGTGAAAATAATGTTACTAATATTTGCTTTTAGAAATTTGGTGAATTTCCAAACTACATCATTTACAGCATTACTCTCAAAATTTGATTCCAGAATTGCCGTACCGGAAAAGTCCGCTTCAGAGAAGTCGCATTTTTCGATATTACTTTTAAAAAGTTCGGCATCAATAAAGGAGCATTTATTGAACTGATTATTTAAGAGATTTGAGGATTGGATTTTACTGTCCCTGATGTCCGAACCCGAAAAATCGCAGAATTCCATATTGTTTTTTCCAAGAATCAGTCCTGATAAATCCGAGTTCATGAACTTACAGTTTTTCATATTTGAAGAACTGAATTTCTCCTTCAGGTTTTTTAAACCTGAAAAGTCAGCGTCAACCCAGTTTCCCTGAGACATATCCCAATTCCAGTCAAAGTTCTTTCCGGATTTTTGAATTGGGACCTCTACCGCTTGTTTGTTAAAAGTCTCATAATTTGTCGTTTCGATTTCATTTACCTGAAAGCTGTCGGAAAAGTAGTTAAGGTCAACTTTAAGAATTTCTGCAAGTCGGTTTAATGTGGAAATATCCGGTATTGATTCTCCACGTTCCCATTTACCTACCGCTTGAGGGCTGATTGAAACTTGCTGCGCAAGTCCGGCTTGTGAAAGATTAATTTTCTTTCTTGCTGTGGCAATTTTATTGCCGATTGATTTTGAATTTAGCATCATTTTATTTTGTTTTTGTGATGCTACAAAGATATTGCGTCTCATTGTTGTGATGCGAATAAAGATTGCTACTGTTAGTTGCTTTTACGCTACTTTCAGTTGTATTCGGACAACTATTCGTTGTTATTATGTATTTTGTTCGTTCAAAGCTGTCTTCGTTTGTCAGCAGTGTTAGGTCAGCTATGAAGTCAATTAACAACCAG
>JAHEYM010000124.1 GCA_023251595.1 Bacteroidota bacterium | reverse complement strand
CATAGGAGCAGGTGTCACAAAGTTTGGTGAATTGTTTCATCAAAGCTATGATGATTTGGTTCGTGAAGCAGTCTCTCAGGCAATCCTTGATGCACAGGTTTCTTTAGATCAGATAGACGGTGCATGGCTTTCTACTGCATTTCCTGAAATCGGTGTTTTCAAAGGAAGAAGCGGAATGGATTTATCGGAACCTCTCTCACTTTATAATATTCCCGTTACCCGTGTTTCTAATTTTTGTGCTTCGGGAGCGGACGCAATCAGAAATGCAGCGAATTCACTTCGTGCGGGAGAATGCGACATGGTTTTAGCGCTTGGCGTCGAAAAACTTCGCGATCGTCAGCCGCAGGATAGTATTGTAAAAATGATGGTTGAATATGGTCATCCGTTTTTGCAAAAAGGATTTACTGCGGCAGGAACATTTGCAGTTTATGCAAATAGGATGATGAAAGAATATGGATTGACGCGTGAAGATATTTCAAATATTTCTGTAAAAAATCATTTTCACGGGTCAATGAATTCTAAAGCACATCATCGTGTTTGTTGTTCGGTGGATGATGTAATGAATTCAATGATGGTTGCCGATCCGCTTACCATAATGGATTCTTGCCCGACTACGGATGGGGCTGCTTGTGTCATTATGGTACGTGCGGAAGATGTTGATTCAAAAAAACATTCTCCTATATATGTGAGAGGAATCGGACTTTCCGTCTCTACAGGATGGGATCTTCCTTTTTTTGATCCGAACCACGATTTTCTTTCATTTGAGGCAACCCGTATTGCTGCGAAAAAAGCGTACGAGCAAGCCGGAATAAAAAGTCCTATTGATGAAATCGATTTGATTGAAGTGCACGATTGTTTTTCAATTGTCGAATTAATAACGTACGAAGATTTAGGAATTTGTAAACCAGGTGAATCAAAAGAGTTAATTCGGGGAAAAGAAACTTATTTAGGTGGAAAAATTCCGGTTAATGTGAGTGGTGGATTATTGTCTTGTGGTCATCCTGTTGGCGCAACAGGTGTCAGAATGGTCGTTGAGGTTGTGAATCAACTCAGAGGAAAAGCAGGAACGTGTCAGGTGAAAAATGCAAAGAAAGGATTGACTCATAATATCGGGGGACCGGGCGCTATTGCTTCGGTTATAATTTTAGAAAATTAATAAATGAAAAGATCTTGCAAATTATTGATGATTATGTTAATCAGCACTATGACAAATAATGGTTTCTCACAGTCGGATATGAACTTTTCAAGGGAGGGAAAAATGTTTTTATATTGGGGATATAATTTTTCAGCATACACGAATAGTGATATCCATTTTTGGGGAAATGGATATTCATTTACAATTACTGATATTAAAGCAGGAGATGAGCAAACAACGAGCATTCATACATATATACAACCAAAAACGATTACCGTCCCACAGTACAATTTACGCATTGGATATTTCCTTGATAATAATTGGTTTATTTCGCTTGGCTGGGACCACATGAAATATGTGATGAGTGAACAATCAACACACTTAACAGGCACGATCGCATCCGGTAATGACAAGGCTGGTTCTTATATTAACAAAGAAGTATTGGTTGGTGAATTCAGCGATGAGACAGAGAGCGCACCTAAAAATATTAATGTTCTTCAAAGAGGATTTGTACCTCAATATGAGCAGTGTGATGGATTAAGTGATTTGAGTTTTGAGTTTGGAAAGTATAAGCAATTATGGATTTCAAGGAACGGCGGAAAAGCGTTTTCTGTTTTCGGTACACTTGGAACAGGCATAGAGATTACAGACACGGAGTGTAATGTACTTGGTGCTTACGATGCACATCATTCTGCCAAAGCACACTCCAATGGTTCGCATCCGGAGGAAGATGCATTGCAGGGAAAAAAGGGTTGGCATCCGACCGGTTATGGTTTGAGCACAAGTGTAGGTGTTCAATTTGATTTCAGTAAGAACTTCTTTTTTCAAACTCGTTTGAAAGGTGGTTTTATTGATTTGTGGTTTGTTCATACTACGCACGAAGGCGGAAGAGCAAGTCAGCATTTTGGATTTGTTGAACCAATGTTTGTTATCGGTTATTCTTGTAAGGCTCATAAGAATTAATATGTTTTATATAAAGACACATTATTATAGAAATAAGATTTCGAAATGAAAATACTGTTGGCAAAACCGGGTCTTGACGGACATGATGTGGGAGTGAAGGTATTGGCTCATGCTTTGATTGAAGCAGGTCATCAAATTATATATACAGGGCTACGTAAATCCGTAGAGGAAATTGTCGAAAGAGCAAAAAAAGATGTTCCCGATATTATAGGATTATCAGTTTTGTCAGGAACCCACCAGATTTTATGTGAAAAAATGAATCTGGAAATGAAACGACAGAATGTAAATATACCGTGGATTGTCGGGGGAAATATTCCTTTTGAAGATGTTGACATATTGAAAAAAACCGGTGTCAACTGCGTATTTCCTACAGGAACAAAAATCCAAACGGTTGTAAGTTATATAAATAATTATCATATATAAAAGGAAAGATTTGAATGCTGCACTATAAATATAGAATGAAATGAAAATTATAGATATTTTGGAGGTAAGAGGGCATGCACGTGGCGGTCAGGGAATGGTGACTGCTTTTGAAATTCTGGCAAAGATTTTCAGTTATTGCAAAAATTATGAGGTTCAGGCATTTCCGTTCTTCGGTGTTGAACGAACCGGTGCTCCCATTCAGGCTTTCCTGAGGATTTCACCAAACCCTATTCTTAACCGAAGCAATATTTATAATCCCGGAATGGTAGTCGTATTTGACGAGGGTCTCATTGAGAGCACGGCTGTGTTTGACGGCTTGGCAGAAAGGGGAATCATATTAATTAATACAACAAATCAACCTTCTTTTTATAAAGGACGTGCCAAAAATATTTATACAGTTCCGGCCACAAAAATTTCAGTGGATTTAAAATTGGGAAGTAAATCACTTCCGATTGTAAATGCAGCTATGATAGGAGCCATCTTAAAAATTCTGGATGCCGATATTAAAACAGCACAGGAAATCATAAGGAAGGAAGTTCCCGCAAAACCTGAGGCAAATTCGGAGGCGGCTGAAATCGCATACGGATGTGTGAATTTCTGGAAAGATGAATCATATAAAATTAATGATTCAAAAATAAAACCAGTCGCAGTTCCTTCAAATCATTTACCTGTTGTTCCCTATTGGGAAAAACCAATGTCAATGAATAAAACAGGTAATTGGCGAGTCCTTGAACCAAATTATTTAACTAGACAACCTCCTTGTACAGACAATTGTCCGGCAGGTACGGATGTCAGGAAATTTGTCAATCTTGTTTCAAATAAAAAATATAAAGAAGCTTATGAAGTAATATATAATAATAATCCATTTCCATCTATCTGTGGTCGGGTTTGTCCTCATTTTTGTCAGCAAAATTGTAATAGAAATGTTTTGGATGAACAATTAAACATTGGCGGGATAGAACGATTTATAGGTGATATAAACGAAGAATATCGTTTTGAATCAGTTCCCTTGAAATACGATGAAAGGATTGCAGTTATTGGTTCCGGGCCGGCTGGTCTCACAGCAGCTCTGCGCATGCGGCGGATGGGTTATGCTGTTACAGTTTTTGAATCGGCCCCATCAGCAGGCGGGATGATGAGAACCGGTATTCCTGAATTTCGATTGCCCGAAAATATTCTGAATAATGAAATTGAAAAAATTACTGAACAGGGCATCGAGATAATCTTGAATACAAAAGTTTCAGTGGATGACGTTGCAGAAGATTTTTCAGCCGTTGTTGTAGCCGTGGGATCACATATCGGAAGACAAATGAATGTTTCGGGTGAAAATGATTCGATTGAGGGAATTGAGTTTTTACGTGACATTAAATTAAATAAAAATCAATCAAAAATTACCAGGGGTGATCGGGTTGCAATTTTCGGAGGTGGAAATACAGCAATAGATGTTGCCAGAACGGTACTGAGACTGGGAGGTACGCCAACTATATATTATCGTCGAACCCGTCATGAAATGCCGGCAATTGCGCATGAAGTAGAGGAAGCGCTGAAGGAGGGTGTAAAAATTGAATTTCTGAAAGCACCGGTTCAAATGAAGAAATCTATTTCCGGTTTGTTTCAATTGACATTGGTCGACATGAAATTGGGTAAGGCTGATAACTCCGGTCGCAAAAGACCAATAGTAATGGAGGGAACTGAAAGAACGCTGGAATTTAATAAAGTTATAAAAGCAACAGGACAAACCTTTGATGACTTTGTTTTTCAAAATGAAAAAATTATTGTAAAACAAGGGGAACTTGAATTTGTTCCCGGAAATATTAAAATTCCAATTTTTTGCTCCGGTGACATGGCATGGGGAGGGACAGTTGTGGAAGCTATTGGGAGCGGAAACGAAGTAGCCGATGAAGTGAACGCATGTTTGAGAAATATTAAATTCCAAAAAAAGATAATAAACAACGATGTTGTCTCTTCTGATCAGATAAATTACAATTATTATCTTCCGATTCCTTCTCAACCGAATCGATTCAAAGAGATTATAAATTTATATAATGATTTTTCGGAAGTTGTGAAAGGGTTGAAGGAGAAAGAGGTTGTCGCAGAATCAAATCGCTGTCTTCACTGTGGGGATTGTTTCAAATGCGGTAATTGTTTCAATTATTGTCCTGATGCAGCAATATCAATAGATGAAGAAAATAGAATGCGGATTGACTACGATTACTGTAAGGGTTGCGGAATATGCGTTAATGAATGTCCTTCATCCGCTATCCGTTTTGGTGAAGAATTGGTAGTCAAAGAGCGTGATAAATTATTCATTAAAAACAGGTTGAACTGAGGAGTCGTACATGGTTGAATTATTCAAAATATATAATAATAATTTAAATGAAAACAAAAGAAGAAATTTTGATTCCTAATCCCAGGGAGTTGAAAAATCATACAAAAAAAGTTCTGAAAGGCAACACAGCCGCGGCTATTGCAGCAAAAATATGCAGAGCTACTTTTGTGACTGCATATCCGATCACCCCTCAAACCTCTATTATTGAAGAAATTGCTTCAATGATTGCCCGTGGCGAATATGATGCAGTTTCCGTCAATATGGAAAGTGAACATTCTGTTTTTGCAGCTATTAAAGGGGCTTCTCTGGTGGGTGAGAGGGTATTTACAGCAACAAGCGGACAAGGGTTGTTATATGCGCATGAGGTATTGCATGCGATTGCACACTTGCGTTTGCCGGTAGTCGCCTGTAATGTCGGACGTCCATCGTATCCATGGAATATTTGGTGTGATCAATCCGATTCGCTTGCTCAACGTGACACAGGTTGGATCCAGTTTTATTGCGAAAATTCACAGGAAGTTTTAGATACAATTATTCAAGCTTACTTCATAGCTGAAAAATTGCATCTGCCTGTACTCGTGGTTTTGGATGCTTTTTATGTGAGTCATACAAATGAAAATGTATTTATTCCGGATCAAAAATCTGTAGATGCGTATCTCCCTTCAAAAATAAATGGTCAAATGGATATTGATATATATCACCCAAAAGCATTTGGTGGGTTGGTTGCACCTGATATGTATGACAAATTTAATTATCTGTTTTGGGAGGATATGAACAGGGTAGAAGCGGAAACGAATTTAGCCGGTACAAAATTCGAAAAAGATTTTGGAAGAAAATATTCTGCTGTTGAATCTATTAATATTCATTCGGACACAAAAAAGATTTTGGTCACACTTTCCTCGATCACTACCACTGTAAGAGGGGTCATTAAAGATCATCCTGAAGTTGGTTTACTAAAAATACGTTTACTAAAACCTTTTCCACGAAAATCAATATTAAAAGCATTGAATAAAGTTTCTGAGGATTGTGTCCTCATCACAGTTGATCGGAATTTTATGGGTGATAATGAAGGAGCTTTGTTAAGTGAAATAAAAAAAGCAATGTATGGTCAGACAAGAAAAATATTTGGTGTGTATGCCGGACTTGGAGGCAGAGATGTCCCCCCTGCAACGATACAGAAAATAATCGAAATTGATATTAACTCCCGCGAATCGGGGGAAATAGTCTGGATCGATCGATAATTTTATATCTAATAATTTAAATATGAAAGAAGAGAGCAAGTATTTAATCGAAAACGAAAACGTTTATTGTGGTGCGCTAAGTTGTCGTGGTTGCGGATGGTCCTTATTGGCCCGGCATGTTTCGAGTGTGATGGGTACAAAAACTGTATATGTCGTTCCCGCTTGTTGTTTCTCGATTATTGCAGGTCCATATCCGATGAATTTGTTGAAAGGCACCGTGGTTCATACGTTATTTGCTGCTGCAGCCGCTACCGCCACCGGAATAAGACATTCACTGAACCGGCAAGGAAAAAATGATGCTCCGGTTGTTGTCCTTGCTGGAGATGGCGGGACATTCGACATTGGCTTGCAATCGCTGTCTGGTGCTGCCGCCAGAGGAGAAGATTTTATTTTTATATGCAATAATAATGGCGCTTATATGAATACAGGTGTTCAAAGTAGCAGCGCGACACCCATTGGCAGTATTACAACCACAAACCCGGATGGAAAAGGCACAAATGCTAAAGATTTAATGGGTATTATCGCCGCCCATAATATTCCTTATTTTGCGACCGCTTCTTTAGCTTTTTTGGATGATCTGCAACAAAAAATTATTAAAGCAAAATCAATTAAAGGCTTCCGTTTTATTATGATCGACAGTCCTTGTCCTCCAGGGCATAAATATGCTCCTGAGTTATCAATAGAAATTTCCAGATTGGCTGTCGAGACTAATTATTTCCCGCTTTTTGAGGCGGAAAATGGTACATATAAGATAAATTATTTACCCAAAAAGAAAGTAAGTGTGTCAGAATTATTGATTCGACAAGGAAGATTCAGCCATTTGTTTAAAAATGGCACTTCCAAAATCATCGCAGATGTTCAGAAGCAAATAGATTTAGCATGGAAAAAATTAAATGATAGGGTGAAGATATAATGTGGAGAAATATATTCTAATATGGAAACAAAGATTGTTGCTAAAACTAAATCGGAAATAAAAAAAGTCCGGCTTGAATCCGGTTTGGATGTAAAACCTGTCTATACATATAAGGATGAATATGGGAAAGATCCTGATTTTGCTGAGGAATTACCTGGGCAGTACCCTTTCACACGTGGGATTCATCCTTTGATGTATAGAAAACGTCCTTTTACAATAAGACAATATGCTGGTTTCGCAAGTCCTGAGGAAACTAATAAACGATTTAAATTTTTAATCGAGAACGGGCAGACCGGATTAAATGTAGCTTTTGACCTCGTTACACAATGCGGATTGGATTCGGATAATCCACGTGCGCTGGGCGAAGTTGGAAGGGTTGGTATGGCGATCGACACGTTGGAAGATTTTGAGATCGCATTTAGTGATATTGATCTGGATAAAATTACAGTTTCTTTAACGATTAATGGATCAGCTATTGTTCTCATGGCAATGTATTTTGCACTTGCTGAAAAAAAAGGTTACGATATGAATAACCTTCGTGGTACTGCACAAAATGATATTTTAAAAGAATTTATTGGAAGAGGTACGTGGATTTTTCCAGTCGATTCTTCTGTGAAGCTCGTTGTAGATACCATTGAATATTGTGCGAAAAATGTTCCGAAATATTCTCCTGTCAGTGTATGTGGATATCATATCAGAGAATCAGGAGCAAATCCGATTCAGGAAATGGCGTATGCATTCTGTATTGCCAAAGCATATTCTGACGAAACATTAAAACGCGGAATTAATATTGATGAATTCGCCTCGCGTCTCTCTTTTAATTTTGATATATATGGAAATATTTTTGAACAAATTGCAAAATTCCGGGCAGGCAGAAGATTATGGGCGAAAATAATGCACGAAGAATACCATGCAGTTAAAGAAGAATCATGCTGGATGAGAATGATTGCAGGTGGCGGTGGTGCTGGATTGACGAAGGAACAACCGGAAAATAATATTGTAAGAACTGCATACTATGCTTTAATAAGTGCTCTGTCAGGCACTCAAACTATGGCGCTTTGCACTTTTGATGAAGCATTTACAATTCCCACTGAAAAATCTGCCGAAATTGCACTTCGCACCATGCAAATAATGATCAATGAGATGGGTGTCTGCGATACAGTTGATCCTTTAGGTGGCTCATATTATATTGAATCACTGACTAATCAGATGGAACTCGAAATGTTGAAGGAAATGAAGGATGTCGATGATCATGGAGGAATTATGAAGGGGATTTCTTCAGGGAAAGTTCAATCAAAAATTTCACATTTGGCTTATGATAGAGAAAAGGCAGTGCAGAACGGCGCTATTTTAAAAGTGGGTGTTAATTGTTATATAAAAGAGGATAAGAAAAATGTGGTCGAATTTCATCCGTATAATGAAGTGGCCGCAAAAATGCAAATAGAAAAGTTGAAGAGAAAGCGTAAGGAGAGAAATACCGATAAAGTGAAGGCGTTGTTGGAAGTATTAAGACAGGATGCATTAAAGAATGTCAATCTTATGCCGTCCATAATTGAAGCAGTTAAGGAATATGCAACTGTAGGTGAGATTATAGTAGTGTTAAAAGAAATTTATGGAGAATATAAAGAACCTATCTTTTTCTAATTAATCAAAAGATGAATCATGTTACCGTTTTGAGCCTGGAACAAGCACTTGCACTTCCCTATGCAACAGAACGAATGGTACATCTGGGATGGAGAGTAATTCGTGTGGAGGCACCGGGTTTATCTACTAAGGAAAATGCAGGAGATCCAAACAGGTATATCGGAGAAGATCTTGGGTTTCACGATTTGCATTCTTATTTTATTGCCCCAAATATTGGTAAGGAGGCCATTACAATCAATTTAAAAAAGAAAGAAGGACAAGCATTATTGTACAGGTTAATCCGCGACTTGAATGTGGATGTTTTCCTCTGCAATACCTTACCTAAAAGATACGAAGAGTTAGGGATCAGCTATACATGTATATCTAAGATCAAACCCGATATTATCTGGTGTGGAATTTCTGCATTTGGTCCCGATTATCCTGATAAGGCGGGTTACGACCCAGCTATGCAAGCATTGATGGGATTCACTTATCTAACCGGTGAGCCTGATGGTAAACCTGTTCCATGCGGAATTCCAATTATAGATCTCAAAGCAGGGGATGAAGCTTTTACTCAAGTTATTCTCGCACTTTTGAATAAAAATATTTCAGGGATTGGGAAAGAAATTAATATCTCTATGGCACAATGTGCTGCTTCATGGCTTATCACTGCATTGCCACAATTGGAATTTGTGCATGATGAAAAGAATTTGCATAAACGTAGCGGTAGTGAACACCGTAGTTTTATTCCCTGCAATATATACCCGACAAAAGATGGGATGGTTTATCTTGCAATTGGGAATGATTCTCAATGGAAAAAATTCACAATGTTAAGTGGTTTCGAATCACTCTCAACTGTGACTCGTGCAACAAATGAAGGTAGAATGCTGGAGAAAGAAAGTATTTATTGTGAAATCGGTGAACGTTCAAAAAGGTTTTCTACAAATGAGTTTGTTGATTTGTGTTTGAATATTAATTTATCTGTTTCTCCGGTTCATACAATAAAAGAGGTTGCAG
>JAHEYM010000123.1 GCA_023251595.1 Bacteroidota bacterium | reverse complement strand
GTGAGAACAAGAATCTTCACAACAAATATTGCGCTTTGGGAGGAAATAGGTCGGGCTCATGGTGAAGTTTTTCAAAACATCCGACCTGCCACCACAATGGTAGAAGTCTCTGCCCTTATAGATCTCAAAATGTTGGTCGAAATAGAGGCAATAGCGGTCGTTTAAATTGCTACTTTTGCAGTCCGGTTTTTCATACAGATAAAATGAAAAACCTATATATATGACCTCATTCCGTTCCCATTTTCTCAGGAAGTTTGCCCTCACTCTCCTGTTGGTAGTTGTATTTTTTGTACACAACTCGAAGTCACAGGAAAAATATACTATTTCAGGTTATATAAAAGAAGCATCTTCCGGTGAATACCAAATCGGAGCTACCGTGTTGGTGAAAGATTTTAATAATGGAACTGTCACAAATGCTTATGGATTTTATTCGCTCACGCTCGATAAAGGAAATTATCATCTCACGATAACTTATCTCGGTTTCAAAGATATAGATACGAATCTTGTACTCGATCGTGATATTCGGCTGAATATAGAAATGTATCCGCGGGCAATGATGACAAAAGAAGTAATTATTGATGCCGAGCGGCCTGATAAAAATGTGCAGAGTACGCAAATGGGAACTACTCAAATGAATATAGAAAAGATTAAAGCCCTTCCTGCTTTTATGGGTGAAGTTGATATTCTCAAAACAATTCAGCTTTTACCAGGTGTGCAGTCAGGTGGTGAAGGGAATACCGGATTTTATGTGCGTGGTGGTGGACCCGATCAGAACTTGATTTTATTGGATGAAGCTACTGTATATAATGCTTCTCATCTCTTCGGTTTTTTCTCTGTATTTAATTCGGATGCAATTAAAAATATTACACTGATTAAAGGCGGTATGCCTGCAAATTATGGCGGACGTCTTGCCTCCGTTCTTGATATAGCGATGAAAGAAGGAAATAATATGAAATTTCATGCTGAAGGTGGTATCGGATTGATCTCTTCAAGACTCACAGTACAAGGTCCTATCCTGAAGAAAAAAGCATCTTTCATCGTTTCCGGACGAAGAACTTATGCCGATGTGCTTGCGAAACCATTTGTGAAATCTACTTCACCCTTTAAAGGAAGCGGATATTATTTTTATGATCTCAACACGAAAATTAATTATGAATTATCGGATAAAGATAAATTTTATCTCAGCGGATATTTCGGTCGTGATGTTTTTACATTTAAAAATTCTGAATTTAACGCGAATATTTCTATTCCCTGGGGAAATGCAACCTTGTCAACACGTTGGAATCATCTTTTCAGTAATAAACTTTTTATGAATACATCGTTGATTTTTACCGATTATAAATTCAGTTCATCTCTTTCTCAGGATCAGTTTGCATTCACACTCGCCTCAGGTGTGCGCGACTGGAATCTCAAAACTGATGTGAGCTATTATCCTACCATCCGGCATAATGTGAAATTCGGTGCACTATATATATATCATACTTTTATGCCGAATTATATTACCGCAAAATCGGGGAATACTGAATACCTTCCATCCACTATCACGAAATTTTATGCAAACGAAGGTGCAATCTATGCAACAGATGATTTTGATCTGACAGATAAAATAAGATTGAATTTCGGTTTGCGTTTTTCTGCCTTCGAACATATTGGACCTTACGACCGGTTTATTCATGACAGTATCTCAGGCAAAATCATAGATACAACTCATTATAAAACCTGGCAAAATATTAAATTATATGACGGTCTTGAGCCGAGATTTTCTATTCGATATTCTTTAAATATGAAGTCTTCATTGAAAGCATCGTTCACGATGAATAATCAATATGTCCACATGGCTTCTCTTAGTACAGTGAGTCTGCCAACGGATCTCTGGATTCCGAGTTCTACATTAATTCACCCCCAGTTGGGAGCACAATATGCTTTCGGATATTTCAGGAATTTCAAACAAAATAAATATGAAACTTCCATCGAAGTTTACTACAAGGATATGAAACATCAGATTGATTATAAGGAAGGGTCTAAACCTGAAGATAGTTTTAATGACAATATCGATGCTTCTTTTACGTATGGAAAAGGTTGGTCATATGGAATGGAATTATTCTTCAAAAAAGCGTTGGGTAAATTTACAGGCTGGGTTGGATATACCCTCTCATACACTAACCGTCAGTTTAATGAAATAAACGGAGGCATAGCGTTTCCTGCCCGTTATGACAGACGTCACGATCTTTCAGTCACAGGAACTTATGAGTTGGATTCACACTGGGTTTTCTCAGCAGTCTTCGTTTACTACACCGGCGTAGCCACCACGATGCCCGTTTCTTTTTATATGATTGAAAATAGAATTGCGTATGAATATGGTGTCCGGAATTCATATCGTTTAGCACCATACCACCGAATGGATCTTTCTGTTACATATACAGGTAAGAAACACAAAACGTATGAATCGAGTTGGAATTTATCCGTTTATAATGCTTACAATCGTTATAATCCGTATTTCGTCTATATTGCAATCGACCGCGACAGGGCATCCGGAATTATTCACTTCTCTGCACAGCAAGTCTCACTCTTCCCAATTATTCCTTCCATCACCTGGAATTTCAAATTTTAATATATATAGCTATGAAAAAGCTGTCTTCCGCCTTCATCTACATTCTGATCTCAGTTTTTATATTAAATATTTCATGCTCACGCGACATTGCAATTGATATTCCGCAAGTCGATACGAAATTGGTTGTGGAAGGACATATAGAGCAGGGGCAGGTAGGATATGTACATATCACGAAGAACGCACCCTATTTTTCTGATTTCGATTCTACCGATTTATCAAGATATATTGTACAAGACGCCGTCGTTACGCTCACAGACGGAAGTTATATTGATACACTTCATTTTGTTATCGATTTGAATAATTATCCCTATTTCCCATTGGTTTATAAAGGCACTAATCTGTATGGTGAAGTAGGAAAAACATATACATTAACTGTTACAGAAGGCAATAGAACGGTGACTGCAACTACTACCATTCCACATCCTGTTCCTCTCGATAGTGCATGGTTTAAAGGCGAAGCAGCACGCGGGGATACGCTTGGTTTTTTATGGGGGCATTTGACTGATCCGGCTGCTGAGCAAAATTTTTATAGATATATGACTAAACGTCTGAGTCATCATGCAGACGGAAGCATAAAGGATCCGGATTTTACAACCAGTTTTGTCTCAGTTTTTGACGATAAAGTCGTGAATGGATTGGGTTTCGATTATGATATTGATCGGGGTCGCCACCCAACTACCATGGCTACTGCACCCGAAGATACAAACGAGGAACGTGGTTTTTTTAAACGTGGCGATACAGTCGTATATAAATTATGTTCTATAGACAAAGGTCAATATGATTTTTGGCGAACATTCGAACTTTCTGCAGGAAGCAACGGAGATCCGTTTGCGACACCTGTACTCATTCAATCAAATGTTATCGGTGGATTTGGAATATTCGGTGGATATGGTGCCAGTTATGATACCGTAATCTGTAGATAAAAATTCAATTAACAATTAACAATTAACAATTAACAATTAACAATTTGGTGTGGATTCTTATTATCTTTAACTTTGCACTTTATTTTCTAACAATTTAAACCTTTTTCTATGAAAGACAACACCATCAGAACCAAAAGTTTCGCTTTTGCTTTACGCACAGTTAAACATTCGTCAGCTTTAAACGCAAAGAAGGAATTTATTCTTTCCAGACAACTCTTGAGATCAGGGACTGCCATTGGTGCATTAGTTCGCGAGTCAGAATATGCTGAGAGTAGACCCGATTTTATTCATAAGTTATCAATCGCTTTGAAGGAGGCGAATGAAACAGAGTATTGGATGGAATTACTTTTCAAATCAGAATTCATAAGTGAAAGCGTTTTCACTCAAACTGCAAGTGACCTTAAAGAAATACTTAGATTATTAACTTCGATTATCAGAACTTCAAAATTAAATTTGAAAAAATAAGTGTTAATTAAAAATTAATAATTGGAATGAAAAATGAAATGTTTTCAAAAATTGATTTTTAACCTCCAACAAAAAGTGAAATTCGGGACCTAGATGTCCTACTTTAATTGTTAATTCTTCTTGCAATTGTTAATTGTTAATTGTTCATTGTTAATTGTTAATTATGAGTACCACCGATTCTAGTACAGAACACATCAAATGCTTGATTATAGGTAGCGGTCCTGCTGCATACACGGCTGCGATATACGCGGCACGTGCAGATTTAAAACCTGTAATAATTCAGGGAATGCAGCCGGGCGGACAATTAACTATAACAACTGAAGTTGAAAATTATCCTGGATATCCTGATGGGGTGCAAGGTCCGCAAATGATGCGTGATTTTGAAGCACAGGCAAAACGATTTAATACAGATGTTCGTTGGGGTTATGTCTCTTCGGTTGATTTTAGTTCAGCACCTTATAAAGTTGTTGTTGATGAAGAAAAAATAATTCTCGCTGATACAGTAATTATCTGTACCGGGGCATCCGCAAAATGGTTGGGATTGGAATCGGAACAAAGATTAAATGGTTTCGGTGTTTCAGCATGTGCAACCTGTGACGGATATTTTTTTCGTCAACAAGTCGTTGCAGTAGTTGGGGGAGGAGATACCGCTGCTGAAGAAGCATCGTATCTTTCTAAACTTTGCAAAAAGGTGTATCTGATTGTTCGTCGGGGTGAAATGAGAGCTTCCAAAGCAATGCAGCATCGGGTAAGTCATACCGAGAATATTGAAATATTATATAATACGGAACCGAAGGAAGTTTTGGGTGAAAAAACGGTCGAGGGACTCAGAATTCTCGATCGTATTTCGAACGAGGAACGAACACTGGAGCTGACAGGTTTTTTCGTTGCAATCGGTCACCAACCGAATACTGATATTTTCAAAGGTCAACTCGATCTTGATGAAAATGGATATATACTTACAAAACCGGGTTCAACATTAACTAAAATTCCCGGTGTGTTCGCAGCCGGCGATGTGCAGGATCATATATATAGACAAGCGGTTACAGCAGCAGGAAGCGGGTGTATGGCAGCAATCGATGCCGAAAGATATTTAGCCGCCGCAGGACTGCACTAACCATTTAGTGATTTATTGATTTTGTGATTTAGCGATTGTTTTTGAATCTGCCTTATTAAGTTTTATTTCTTAGTGTCTTTGTGCCTTTGTAGCCAATTTATTTTTTTTGCGACGATTACTTCACTACCAAAAGTTTCTTGCACTTAAGGGATGAAGCAGTTTTCAACGTAATGATGTAAGAGCCGGCAGCAAATTTCTCTGTCGATATATTTTCAACATGAAATCCTGAACCCATTTTATTTTCAGTTAATAATATATTGGATTCTTTTCCTGAAATATCTGTAATAATTAATTGCACAGAAGATTCTTCCGGCAAATAAAACGAAATACTGCTTGAAGCAGAAGCCGGATTGGGTGCAGGTTCATACAACTGCGGGGTTTTAACAATATCATCGGATTTAATATCATCAACACCAGCAAGAGAAGTGCTATCTATAACTATATTTTCATCACCGGGCAAATAGTATGTATATGCATAATACACGATCATCATTTCGTCTGTCGTCGCTTCTCCGGCAGTTACTGTTTGCGGTGGAGAATTCGGATTATTCAGATTATTTATTGTGTTGTCATAAGTGGCTGTGGCTCTCAGAACACTATGAGCCGGAACTTTCAATATATTTCTGAACATATAAAAACCCTGCCAGTGAAAATCCCAATTATTAATTTTTATAAAAGGAATAGTATCATTTACCGGTGTCACCGCATAAGATTTTATTGTTTTTCCAAGCAAGTGCATGTGTGGTGCAACTTCAATTACCGAAACATCCGGAAAAGTTGGCAGTTGATATTCTTCATCAAAAGTCTGCACAGTATTTGCCGGAATTACTAACGGACCATTTGTCATATCCATCAAATGATTGAGAATGGGATTTAACCAAACTTGTCTGGGTGAAGAAAGAGAGGAATAAAAGAAATTAATTTTAGTGCTATCCGATTCACCCTGCGTTCCTGCGGGATAATGAATTTGAATCACGAAATCACCGTTTGGAGGAACACGGATACCCATACCTGTCGGTAAGAAAGCTGATGTTGTCCCGGGCACCCATCCGCCTAAAAGTGTCGCAGAGTTGGAGCCCACTCCTCCAAAAGAAGTATACCCCGGCGCCGGATCTGCTGCATCGAGTGCTGCACAAGTTCCTGTGGTATCGTAATAGACAAGTGCATGGTGAACTATTCCTCTGTTTCCCGGAATTACTTCAAGCGCAGTAAGCCATTTCTGAACACTCTGTCCCGAAGGAATAACAAAACATCTATATATATCGGTGGTTGTAGGAACTGTGTATGTCGGACAAGTCACTACCTGATCGGGTGTGCCTAACGTTGAACCTGTGGGAAACGTAGGAACTGCGGGTGTTAATGTTGAATCTCCTTGTGGCCAACCCCCATTGATCCAATCATTTATGGTCTGTTTCTCGGCTGCAGACAGCATTCTTTCATGTGCCAGATGTCTGTAGCTTGCATCGGGTGGCCAGGGTGGCATCTTGCCACTGTTCACATCCGTCTGCATTTCAGGGTGATGAAGAACTGCATCCTGATAAGTAATTAACGAAAATGGTGCGATTGAGCCGGGCCGATGGCAGGTCGTGCAGTGCGCATAGAGGATAGATGCTATGTTTTGACTGAAATTTGGTGTTTGTGCACAAGCAATTCCGGCGCTGATCAGCACAAATCCCAAGAGGGTGAGGGATTTTTTCATAATTCGAGGGTAATGTCATCTCTTTCGATGACTTTGAATGAAGGAACGAAGATAAGGAGAGTTTCTTGAATTACAAATTTCCAAAATACCCTGAAAGGGTTAAATATGTCAGCGATGGATGAAATCCATCGGAATCGAAGGCATTAATAATTTTATTATTTTATTTTAAATGGTACATTCAGATTATATTCAATCACATCTACAGCAATTCCATTTTTATTCGCCGGAATCCATGCCGGCATATTTTTTATAATCCGAATTGCTTCTTTCACAAGATTCTGAGCGCCTGGAACGCCATTCGTTGCCATTATATTTATTATTTTTCCATCTTTTGTTACATCAAATTTCAACGAAACATATCCTTGTAAACCTTTAGTTTTTTCGGGTTGTGGATAAATGATATTATCAGCAAAATATTTCATCATCGCCTCTTCACCACCCGGAAATCTCGGAGCTGTATCAAACTTTGCCTCCTGATGAACATACGGAAGCGGATTCTCTCCATCTTGTGCAAAAGAAAAATTTGCAATGAAACTCAAAAAGATTAAAATATTTTTGACTATGGTATTAAACATAAATTTTCAAATATTATTTTTTATTTAGAGCTGATAACTCATAACTCATAACTCATAACTCATAGCTCATACCTCATCATATTCCGGTTGATCAGGTGGAAGAAAGTATATGAATAAACAAACAACAATAATCCAGATTGAGACGATTGGATAGTTGAAAGAAAATGCAAGGGCAGTGCCTTGTCCGACAAGTGCAAAAATTAATTTAATTATTTGTTTATTGATAAATCTTTTTGAAAGTTTTGGATCAACCAATCGTTTTTTATACGTCGCATAAAGAATAATTACAAGGATGGTTGGTGGGGGAAGACAAATTCCAATGCAATAAGTAGTGACCGCCGCATTTCGATATTCACCATCCAGAATAAAATCGCCCATGACGGCAGTGGTGAATGGCATGAACGCAATCGTCATCAAAAACAGAATATTCATCATATTAAAAACATGATCTGTTTTTTTAATAACGAAAGTGAAAAGGTGATGGTGGTTCGACCAGTATATTCCCAATACAAAAAAACTTACAACATAAGAAAGATAGCTCGGCCAGAGGTGCAATAAATAATTATATAAACCGCCCGATGCAATGAGATCTTCGTGTTTCGGAATCTTTACTTCCAGAATAAGCAAAGTAATGGCAATAGCAAAAACCCCGTCGCTGAACATCTCCAGCCGATCGGTTTTCATCAATGGATTTTTTTTCAAACTATCAACCCTTCAACTTATCAACCTTTTCTGTTTTCGTTTTCTCTTTCTCCACCAAAGTCGCCACATATTTAAACGACTTCTCCGCCAGCCCTTTCCACTGTCCCGAATAGTGAGCCGGAATCTGAATCCATTCCTTCATCGGCCTCCCTTCCATGGGTTCAAAATATTTTGTCCCTTTTAATCTCAGAACATTATCACCCTCAGTTTTATTCAGCTTCACAACGAGCTCGTCTTTCCACATCATCACAAAAGATTTTCCATGATTATTCTTGATGCACAAAGCGCCGAACATGTGTCCGACTTTGGAATCAGGCATTGCAGCTGCGATCTTGTGAAAGTGTTCTTCGGACTTTGTCATCTTGATTTAATTAGGAATTATGAATTATGAGTTATGAGTTATGAGTTATGAGTTATGAGTTATGAGTTATGAGTTATGAGGTATAAGGTATAAGGTATAAGGTATGAAGTATTTTTGGAATGATCAGTTCATTTTTTTTTTCACTAACCACTAACCACTAACCACTATAAATTGTTAATTGTTAATTGTTAATTGTTAATTGTTAATTGTTCATTGTTAATTGTTCTTCCGGGATAAACTGACAGTGCTTCTTCCAAACAATTCATCGCTTTTTTTAAATCTTCAATCTTCAATACATAAGCAATTCTGACTTCATCCTTCCCGAGATCTTTACTCGAATAAAATCCTTTTGCCGGTGCTAACATTACTGTTTCGTTGTTGTGATTAAATGACTCCAACAACCATTGACAGAATTTATCCGCGTCATCTACAGGCAAACGCGCAATACAATAAAATGCTCCATTTGGTTTCGGACAATAAACGCCACCTATTTTATTTAATGCCTCCACAACAAAATCGCGACGGGCGATATATTCTTCTTTTACATGTTGAAAATATTCCGGGGGTGTATCGATGGCGGCCTGAGCTGCAATTTGTCCGAAGGTTGGCGGACTTAATCTCGCCTGTGCAAATTTCAGTGCGGAAGTCATTACTTCTTTGTTTCTCGAAACAATTGCTCCGATCCTCGCGCCACAAGCACTATATCTTTTCGAAATACTATCAAGCAGTACAACATGTTCATCCAAACCCTCCAGATGCATTGCAGAAACATATTCCTGTTCATCGTAACAAAATTCTCTATATACTTCATCAGAGAAAAGAAAAAGATCATTTGCCAAAACAAAATCTTTAATCGTCTCCAATTCTTTCCTTGTATATAGATATCCCGTCGGATTACTCGGATTACAGATCATCACCGCTTTTGTTTTATCTGTCAGCGCTTTTTCAAAATGCGCGATCGAAGGTAGCGCAAATCCGTTTTCTATATACGAACGTACCGGTTTTACATGAATTCCGCTGTGACACGAAAATCCGTTATAATTAGCGTAAAATGGTTCCTGAATAATTACTTCATCACCGGGATCAAGACAACTCATTAATCCGATCATGATCGCCTCGGAACCACCGGTCGTGATGATAATCTCATTATACGAAACATTAATTCCGAAAGATTGATAATAGCCGGCAAGTTT
>JAHEYM010000122.1:7498-9669 GCA_023251595.1 Bacteroidota bacterium | reverse complement strand
TTATCAGCACGTGCTTTTCCACCAGCCAATTTGATTCTGTGATGATTGAATCCGGAATCTGATAAACGAGGTTTTTAAAATAGTATTCAAGTTTACTATTCAGTAGTGGTGTTCGAAGAAAACGGGCGTCTGAAAAATCAAAGTCGTCGAAATAATGTGCTTTAAAATACCGGTAGGCGAATGTAGAGTCTTTTGCCCCATTGGGTAAAAGGGGAGTAGGTGGAACAGTCGGATCCTGTGAAGTTTTGAATACTTTCGACATGAATGCTTCAGGATGATCCTTCATATAGGCATTTTTGTAGTCCTTAACTTTGTTATCCACGAGCGTCATTTTCTCCTTAATCGATTTCGTCAAAACGCTATCGTCTTTAGCAGCCGTTTGCTGTCTTTTAAGATCTTCGATCTCGTTCGATGCACCATCAATAAACCGGAGATAATTATAAAAATATTCATTCTCAGGGCAACCGGTCACCTTCATGTTTCTGATGATATCACCAATATCCGATTCCATCTGGAACTCCTGAATCGTGTCGAGGACTACCTCAAAATACTTTTTACCCGGCATCACAAAAAGATAAATCCCACGGGGCATTTGTTCAGGTTTTTGGAATATGACAACCCCGTTTGCATCCGCTTTCGTCGAATCCTGAAGGTATTGTTTATCACCAAAATAATTAGCAAGAAAACATAAGCTGTCAGGACGCAGACCATGAACCGTCACCTTTAGGTTCAGACCTCCGGCGTAAGCACCTGAACAAATACAGAATGCGAAGCAGATGCCGAGAAATTTTACTATTCTAAGGGTATTCATACGTTTATGAAAGATTTGACTGGTGCAAAGATAAGAAACTCCATTATTAAGCTCGAATCGGGGCTCAAATGTAGTGTCAGCTAATGAAGAAAAAATGAACCATACCCTAACCCCTCTCAACAAGGGAATTGAGTTGCAGAATTCTATTTATGCTTCCAATTTTACTTGAGATGGGTCAATATGTTTGAGTGATGATTAATTTTGCGAAAAGCGATTTGGAGCCACAGCGAATGTTACAGAAGTATATTCCGGCTTCTAATTCATCGGTTCTCACGATTTCCTCCTCATGAGTGCCAGGTGAAATGTCCCGATGTGAAATTGTTTTGACGAGTTTCCCTGCAAGATCCAGAACCCTGATCTCAACATCACTCACGGATTTTAATGTAAACCTTAGATTCATCACACCTGTCGATGGATTTGGATAAAAAATCGTTCCGTTTTCAAATAAATTCGTGTTGTTTATTCCATTTGAGGCATTTTGGAAAATGAAATCCGCATAGACGGGGAGATGATCAGCGCCATAATGAATTGCATCTGCAATCGCCTGGCTAACGGCTGTGTTTGGGGGATCATTTATTGAATCGTTATAATGGTTCCCATCATTCCCGTAAGCAGTCATAGAACCCGGAACGTAATCAACTCCTCCGGGTTGACCTATTGCAGTTGAATAAAGAATCAGGTCGAAACGATCGTCCAAACCTCCGGTAATTCCCCCGCCAAATGCGCGTGTACGAGGAGACTGCGTATGATAATGAGCATAAGCAGCTGTATTCCAATTACCCGTCATACCGGGAATCGGATCGATCACATTTCCATCGTCTGAAACATTGTCCTGGAGAAGTTTGATGTATGCAGAATCACCCGCCCGGTAAAAATTACAGTCGCCTGCAACAATGAAGTTGGTTCCTGGCGGTAAAGCATTGGTTCGCGCACGCAAATGATCAACTTCAACCGCCCGTTGTGCTTCTTCAGCTGCTCCATTGCTGGCTTTGAGGTGAACACAATAAATTCGAAGCGTGTCGCCGGACGCATTATAAACTACGGTAAACTCATTAATATTCCTAAGCGCAGTGTATATTACAACATTCGAGACAAAGGTAAATTTAGAGGTCTTATAATAAAGCGCATTATCAGAATCATACCCGTCGATAAAAGTTCCGGCAGAATATACCTGCCCGTTCACATTCAGAACATTTTGAAGAAATCCCGCCACGCCTCCGTTTCCTCCGTTATTTTCTTCGGTGGTCATGATATCCGGATCAATGGCAGAGATTGTAGTATGCAAATAAGGATTCCGGATCGCGGAATCTGAACCGGGATAATTCAGAATGTTATACGCCATAAACCGAACTGTTTGCTG